>DASVYZ010000038.1:0-7785 GCA_036391935.1 Burkholderiaceae bacterium
CCGCCTTGAGGTTGGCCTTGGCCAGTACTTGCTCCAGCAGCGGAATCGCACGCCGGATATGGTCGCGCGATGCAAGCTCGGGCACCACGCCGCCATATTCCTCATGCATCGCCACCTGCGAATGCAAGGCATGCGACAGCAAGCCGCGCTCCGTATCGTAAAGCGCGAGGCCGGTTTCATCGCAGGAGGATTCGACACCGAGGACGAGCATGAATGTTGTTTGGCGAATATCGTAATGCCGATATTTTAAAGGATTTGGCCTTCACGACCCTCGCCGGGCATGGCGGCAGTGCTTCAGTGTAAGCTGTAGGCTGTCCATCAAACCCCTTCCCCAGCATGACTGAAGCTTTCGCCGCTGCGCGTTTCATCAAAGAGATAGGACGCGGCAAAAAGGGAGCGCGCAGCCTGTCGCGTGCCGATGCCTCCATGTTGTACGAGGCCATGCTCGACGGCCGTGTGTCCGATCTCGAACTCGGCGGCATCATGCTGGCCATGCGCATCAAGGGCGAATCGGTCGAGGAAATCGCAGGCTTTCTGGAAGCTGCGCACGGCTCGTTCGCCCCCATCGATGCGCCGGCGAGCGAGTATGCGCCCATCGTCATCCCGAGCTACAACGGCTCGCGCCAGATGGCCAACCTCACGCCCTTGCTGGCCTGCCTGTTGGCGCGCGCGGGAGCGCCCGTGTTGATACATGGTGTGCAGACCGACCCGGGCCGAGTCACGACGGCCGAAATTCTGCAGGCGATGGGCCAGGCTCCGGCAGCCGGTCTTGCCGATGCATGGCGGCTCTGGGCGGATGGCAAGCCGGCCTTCATGCCGGTGGAGAATCTTGTACCCAAGATGGCGCGCCTCTTGGCCATGCGCCGCATCCTCGGCGTGCGCAACTCCACGCACACCCTGGTGAAGCTGTTGCAGCCGTTCGTCCAGCCGGCGCTAAGGCTCAATTCCTACACGCACCCGGAATACCTGGCAATGCTGACAGAATACCTTGCCACGCTCGCACCGAGCGATATGGGCGACGTGTTCCTGATGCGCGGCACCGAAGGCGAGGCGGTCGCCAATATACGCCGCGCCCAGCAAATCACCTGGTTCCGCGCCGGCCAGAGCACGGTACTGGTCGAGCGCGAAGAGCCGAACGACGTGGTGCCGAACCTGCCGCCGGCCGATGCGGCGGCGACTGCGGCATGGATCGCCGCCGTCTTGCGCGGCGAACAAGCCGTGCCGCCCGCGATAGCGGAACAAGCGGAACATTGTCTGCGCGTAGCTAGGCAATTGAAAGTGCACGCATGAGCCAGATGTTCGATGTCGCCGTGATCGGCGCCGGCGCGGCAGGCATGATGTGTGCCGCCGTGGCAGGTCAGCGCGGCAAATCCGTGATCCTGATCGACCATGCCGAAAAATTGGCGGAAAAAATCCGTATCTCCGGTGGCGGGCGCTGCAATTTCACCAATATGCATGCCGGACCGCAAAACTTCCTGTCGCAGAATCCGCACTTCTGCAAGAGCGCGCTGGCACGCTACACGCCGCAGGATTTCATCGACCTGGTCAAGCGCTACCGCATCCCGTTCCATGAAAAGCACAAAGGCCAGCTGTTTTGCGACCGCTCCGCCGAAGACATCATTTCCATGCTCAAGGCCGAGTGCGACGCGGGAGGCGCGGCCTGGCGCATGCCGTGCAAGGTCGGTGGCGTAGCAAAAGAAAACGGCGAGGCGGGCGAACATTTCCTGATTTCGCTCGAGGGCGGCCCGGTGCGCGCCCGCCATCTCGTCATCGCCTCGGGCGGCTTGTCCATCCCCAAGATAGGCGCAACCGACTTTGCCTATCGCATCGCCAAGCAATTCGGACTGAAGACGGTCGAACCGCGCCCGGCGCTCGTGCCGCTGACCTTCGACGAGGCGGCCTGGCAACCCTTCGTGCCGCTGGCCGGCATTTCGTTGCCGGTCGATATCGAAACCGGGGAAAAGAAAAGCCGCGGCTATTTCCGCGAAGACTTGTTGTTTACCCATCGCGGCCTGTCCGGCCCGGCGGTGTTGCAGATTTCCAGTTTCTGGGAAGATGGCATGGCCTTGATATTGAACCTGCTGCCGGAGATTGACCTGGCGGAGGTGCTGATAGAAAGCAAATCCAGTGTCAAAAAGACCCTGGGCAATGTCATGCACCAGTTCCTGCCGGCGCGGCTGGCCGAAGGCTGGCTCACGGCCAATGGCTTCCAGCTCGATGCGCGGCTGCCTGACATGCAAGACAAGCAATTGCGCCGGCTGGGCGAATCGCTCAACCGCTGGCGCATTGTGCCCAATGGCTCGGAAGGCTACCGCAAGGCCGAAGTCACACGCGGCGGGGTCGATACGAGGGAGCTGTCACAGCAGAGCATGATGGTTGCCAAAGTGCCGGGCCTGCATTTCATCGGCGAAGCCGTCGACGTCACGGGCTGGCTCGGGGGCTATAACTTCCAGTGGGCTTGGGCGTCGGGGTACGCGGCAGGGACTTCCATTGAATAAAAACAACAAGTTAGGCGCAAATAAAGCAAAATTGGACTTCCAATTTGTGGGTTGGGCTGCTATAATCGCGGTCTTTCCTCAAACTTTTAACCCTGGTTTCGTTACATGACCACTATTCGCCTGAAAGAAAACGAGCCGTTCGAAGTCGCCATGCGCCGCTTCAAGCGCACTATCGAAAAGACCGGTCTCCTGACCGAGTTGCGCGCGCGCGAGTTTTACGAAAAGCCGACCGCAGAGCGCAAGCGCAAGCTGGCCGCTGCCGTGAAGCGCCACTACAAGCGCATCCGCAGCCAGCAATTGCCCAAGAAGCTCTACTAAGAAGTCCAGGTTGTCCGCGCCGTACGGATTGCCGTGCGGCCTATTGCAAACCCGCTCCGGTGACGGTCCGCAGCGGGTTTTGGCTTTTTCGACAGTTCGATTGTTTTGCGTATATCTTTGCGCTTATCTGAAGAGGATGATTCCATGAGTCTGAAAGCACAAATCCAGGAAGATATGAAAACCGCCATGCGTGCAAAGGAAGCCGCGCGACTGGCCACCATCCGCCTGCTGCTCGCCGCAATGAAGCAGCGCGAAGTGGATGAACGCATTGAACTGACCGATACCGACGTGCTCGCCATCATCGAAAAGATGATCAAGCAGCGCAAGGATTCGATCGCCCAATATGAAGCCGGCGGTCGCCAGGACCTGGCCGACGTGGAAAAGGGCGAGATGGATATCCTTTCCGCCTACATGCCTGCCGCCTTGTCTGACGCCGAAGTGCAAGCCGCCGTCGATGCCGCCATGGCCGAAACCGGCGCCGCTGGCATGCAGGACATGGGCAAGGTGGTCGCCCTTCTGAAGGGCAGGCTGGCTGGCCGTGCCGACATGGGCAAGGTCTCGGGCTTGGTCAAGGCCGCGCTGTCCAAGAAAGCGTAAGGACATAAGCTGCTGGGGGCGCAGCGCATGATTCCGAATTCCTTCATCCAGGACTTGCTCAACCGCGTCGACATCGTCGACGTGGTGGGCCGCTACGTCCAGTTGAAGAAGGGCGGCGCCAACTTCATGGGGCTGTGCCCCTTCCATAACGAGAAATCGCCCAGCTTCACCGTCAGCCCGACCAAGCAGTTTTACCACTGCTTCGGCTGCGGCGCGCACGGCACGTCCATCGGTTTCCTGATGGAGTATTCCGGCCTCGGCTTCGTCGAGGCGGTCAAGGATCTGGCGCAAAACGTCGGCATGGTCGTGCCCGACAACGACGACAAGCTGCCGCCGGCGCAACGCGCCGAATACCAGGCCAAGAGCCTGGCCTTGTCCGAGGCCATGACCCAGGCCTGCGACTTTTACCGTCATCAGTTGCGCGGGTCCGAGCGCGCCAAGAACTATCTCAAGGGGCGCGGTCTGACAGGCGAGGTCGCCGCGCGTTTCGGGCTCGGTTATGCGCCTGATGGCTGGGATGGCTTGCGTGCCGTGTTCCCCGATTATGAAGCGGACGCGCTGGTCGAGGCGGGCCTCGTGATTGATCGCAGTGAAGAAGGAAACAGCGGCCGCAAGCGCTATGACCGCTTCCGCGACCGTGTCATGTTCCCCATCCGTAACGTCAAGGGCCAGGTGATCGCCTTCGGCGGCCGCATCCTCGATGCCGGCGAACCCAAGTACTTGAATTCGCCCGAGACGCCCCTATTTCAAAAGGGTAGCGAGCTCTATGGCTTGTTTGAGGCACGGCAAGCCATACGCGAAGCGGGATACGTGCTGGTCACCGAAGGATACATGGACGTGGTCGCCTTGGCGCAATTGGGTTTCCCGCAAGCCGTGGCCACGCTCGGCACGGCCTGCACGCCTACCCATGTGCAAAAGCTGTTGCGCCAGACCGATACCGTGGTCTTCAGCTTCGACGGCGATGCCGCAGGCCGCCGCGCCGCGCGCCGCGCATTGGATGCCAGCCTGCCGCACGCGAACGACAACAAGGTCATCCGCTTTTTGTTCCTGCCGCCCGAGCACGACCCCGACAGCTATATCCGCGAACTCGGTGCCGAAGCGTTCGAGCAGCAAGTGAACGACGCCATGCCCTTGTCCCAATTCCTGCTGCGTGAAGTGACGGCCGAGCAGGACATGACCACGCCCGAAGGCCGCGCCCGCGCGCAATTCGACGCCAAGCCCTTGCTGCAAGCCATGCCCCCTTCGTCGTTGCGGCTGCAGATCGTGCGCAGTTTGGCGCAAGCCACACAAACCACGCCGGTCGAGATCGAAACCCTGTTCGAGCTGGCGCAGCCGGTGGCGCGCGCGCGCCAGGCGCCGCCAGCCGTCAAGCGCAAGGCGCCGGTGGGGTTGGAGCGGCAAATCATGCGCCTCCTGGTGGCGCACCCGGCCCTGGTGGTGGATTTGGACGATTCCGCGCTCGATGCGCTGGCTTATATCGCACCTGAGAGCGCTGAGATGTTTGCCCAACTGATCGCCGCCGCTTCCCAGATGGGCGAGGGCGCCAACTTCGCCGTGCTGTCCGAGCACTTGCGTGCAGAAGGATCGGATTTCGAGCCGTTTATCCGCGAGATCGCCGCAGAAGCCGGCACCGAACCCGCCTTGGCGAAACTGGAGCTGGCCGGGGCGATACGGCAGATCAAGCAGCAGATGATCGCCGAGGAGCTCAAGCGCATTACCAGCGCCGGCTCCCTGGATGAGGAAATGAAGCTGCGCATCCGCGAATTGATGCAGCACCAAGAGGCCTTGCGCCGTGAAGCGGCAGCCGAATCGGCCAACCGACCCGGTTAGGCGCTTGCCTTGAATTTGGTCAATAAGGGGCTGTGTGATATACTAAAAAGCTTTTTATTCCGTACATTCAGTACCTTACGTCGCCTTGGAGCGATCCCGGCGATGAACGCGATGCCTGATCGGCATCGAATTTCCAAGGACCTGTCCCAGAGTGGAAGTGTCCGAGATTGGTAGTTTGGCCCCGGCTAGGCCGGTAGAGGTAAAGATGCACAGTCGGCCTGGTTTGTATTGTCGGCAGTAAGGCAGTACGTAACCTGGCATTTAATTGCTTGTTGATTCCATGGCGAACGCAATGAAGAAACCCGCGAAAACACCGACAACTCCCGCAAAGAAACCGGCCGCATCCAAACCGGCAGCCAAGCCAGCCGCAAAGCCTGCGGCGAAGACGGCAGCCAAACCCGTTCCCAAGAAGACCGAAAGCGCCAAGACGGCAAGTGCCAAGACCGCACCTGCCGCCAAGAGCGTAAGCAAGGTAGCAACCAAGCCAACACCGAAAGCGAACCCCAAGGCAGCTCCTGCCAAGGCCGCGCCCGTAAAGGCCAAGCCTCCCGTGAAAGCGGAGAAGGCGGCTGCAGCATCATCGAAAGCCCCTGTGACAGCAAAGAAATCTGAACCCAAATCCGAACCGAAGAAGGCCGCGCCCAAGGCCGAGAAAGTTGTTGAAAGCAAGGCTGCCGTCGCCGCGGCGCCTGCTGCAGCAGCAGTCAGCCAAACCACCGATGCCGCCGCGCTCGCCGCGATCGACACTTCGGGCTACGTGCTGCCGACCATCAAGGTGCCCGGCCGCCGCGGCCGCAAGCCCAAGGAATTCCAGCCCGAGAACGATGAGGTGGCAGCCTTGAATGCCGTCGAACGCGCCGAAATGAAGGCCGTCGACAAGGCCAAGGCCAAGGACCGCAAGGCCAAGGAAAAGGCCTTGCTCAAAGACGCCTTCTCGTCGGACACCGAAGCGACCGAAGAAGAACTTGAACGCCGCCGCCAAAAGCTCAAGAACCTGATCAAGCAGGGCAAGGAGCGCGGCTTCCTGACCTATTCGGAAATCAACGACCATCTGCCCGAGAACATCGTCGACCCGGAAGCGATCGACGGCATCATCGGCACTTTCAACGACATGGGTATCGCGGTCTATGAACACGCGCCCGATGCCGAAACGCTGCTGCTGTCGGACAACGTCGCCACCGTCGCCTCCGACGACGACGCCGAAGCCGCTGCCGAAGCTGCGCTGTCGACCGTCGATTCCGACTTCGGCCGCACCACCGACCCGGTGCGCATGTACATGCGTGAAATGGGCTCGGTCGAACTCTTGACGCGCGAAGGCGAAATCGAAATCGCCAAACGCATCGAAGAAGGCTTGAAGGACATGATCCAGGCCATCTCGGCCTGCCCGACCACGATCGCCGAAATCCTGCAAGCGGCCGACCGCATCACCAACGAAGAAATCAAGGTCGACGAAATCGTCGACGGCCTGGTCGACATGAATGTCGAAGAGCCGGCCTTGACGGCCGCTCCCGCTGCCGACGAAGACGAGGAAGAAGACGAGGAGGAAGAGGACGAAGAGGAAGAAGAAGGCAGCTCCTCGGGCGCGGCCGGCTATTCGGCCGAGCAGCTCGAACAATTGAAGCGCGAATCGCTGGCCAAGTTCGACAACATCAAAGCGCAGTTCGAAAAGATGCGCCGCGCGTTTGAGAAGGAAGGCTACAACTCCAAGTCCTACGTCAAGGCGCAGGAAACCATTTCGGCAGAACTGCTCTCGATCCGCTTCACCGCCAAGATGGTGGAAAGGCTGTGCGACACGCTGCGCGCCCAGGTGGACGAAGTGCGCCACATCGAAAAGCAGATCCTGGAACTGGTGGTGAACCGCTGCGGCATGCCGCGCGCCCACTTCATCAAGGTATTCCCGGGCAATGAAACCAACCGCACCTGGATCGACGGCGAAGTCAACGGCGGCCACTCCTACAGCGCCGTGCTGGGACGCAACGTGCCGGCCGTGCAGGAACTGCAGCAAAAGCTGATCGACCTGCAAGCGCGCGTGGTGCTGCCGCTGCCCGACCTGCGCGACATCAACCGCAAGATGGCCGCAGGCGAAATGAAGGCGCGCAAGGCCAAGCGCGAAATGACCGAAGCCAACCTGCGTCTGGTCATCTCGATCGCCAAGAAATACACCAACCGCGGCCTGCAATTCCTCGACCTGATCCAGGAAGGCAACATCGGGTTGATGAAGGCGGTGGACAAGTTCGAATACCGCCGCGGCTACAAGTTCTCGACCTATGCCACGTGGTGGATCCGCCAGGCCATCACGCGCTCGATCGCCGACCAGGCCCGCACCATCCGTATCCCGGTGCACATGATCGAGACGATCAATAAGCTGGTGCGCACCTCGCGCCAGATGCTGCACGAGATCGGCCGCGAACCGACGCCCGAGGAACTGGCCGAACGTCTGGCCATGCCGCTCGAAAAGGTCCGCAAGGTCCTCAAGATCGCCAAGGAACCGATCTCCCTCGAAACCCCGATCGGCGACGAGGAAGATTCCCATCTCGGCGAT
>DASVYZ010000039.1:0-3994 GCA_036391935.1 Burkholderiaceae bacterium
GAAGGTAGTGAAACAGGAACCCTTCGTCGAAGGCTGGCTGCAGCGCGACGCCGCCGGCCACGAGACGGTATGGGGCCGTCCCGCCGACGTCCTGGTCGCGCCCGACGGCTCGCTATTGATCAGCGACGATTTCGGCGGGGCAATCTACCGGGTGACGCATCGATGAGCCCTCAACGAAACCCCTTTCCGCGATGCGCTTCCGGTTGCAAGCCCTCACCCTCGCCGAGGCCGTAGGCACTGCGGCGGTCGGTGTCGACAATGCCATGTTCGATATCGAATTTCGCCTGACGCATGACGGCATGCGGCCCGCCCGATTGGCTCAAGTGCGACTCATCGCGTTCATAAGGGAGCAGCAAGCGCGCTTGCTCCTCGGTGACGACGACGGTCGCCTTGTCGAGAAAGCCCTTGTACAACTCCCGCTTTGACGTGGTACGGTCTATGCGCATGACTGCCATCCTCAAAAGCGGCACAGGAAGCAATCGGGGCCGGCGCCGTTTCAACTGCGGCAGGCCGGCCCCAACCTGCTTCTGGTGCCTCCATGTTCCTTGTTCGCGTCATGAAATGCGGCGCCGGCAAAGGCCCTGCTGTGCGCCCAGGTCCAGGCGGAGACGCCTTCCGGTAAAAGTTCGCCGGCTTCCGTGCTTTCCAGTCGTCCCGCCGCAGCCAGCGCGGCGCGCCTGGCTTCCATGAATAGATTGTAGGTTCGAGACGACATGTTTTCTCCTCCGAAGCTAGCAACGCACCTTGCCGTCTTGCACGAGACGATGTAGCCAGTCTATCAAGATGGTCCGCCCTGATATGTAGGGCAAGAGCGTTAATCCGTGTAGGCAAAGGTGAAGTTCGCAGGGCGGGGCGGGTGGTGCCGCCGATTTATTCGATGGCGTTGGGAAGAAACACTTCGATGCAGGTGCCGCGGCCATGCTCGCCCGCTCCGAGGTGGAAACTTCCGCCCAGCAGGGTGGCGCGCTCGCGCATGCCGACAATGCCGTGCGCCTTGAATTTATCCAGCGCGCTTTCGGCAAAGCCTATCCCATCGTCAACGATGCGCAACAACAGGCCTCCGGCGTTGCGCGCGAGCCGGATCGATACGCGGCTGGCCCTGGCATATTTCAGGATATTGGTCAGCGATTCCTGGATGATGCGGTAGATGGCGATGGCGCGCTCGGCATCGATGCGGGCAGGGCCTTCATCCATGTCCACGCCGACGTGCAGACCCGAGCGTTGCGCCACTTCGTCGCAGTAGGCGCGCACGGCCGCCGCCAGCCCGAGGTTTTCGAGCATGCTCGGGTGCAGGTCCTCGACAATGCGCCGCTTGATGTCATGCGCTCTTTGCAGCAGTTGCAGCGTCTTGCTTAGTTGCACGGCGAGGCCGGATTCCTTTTGTTTCAACTTTTCCATCATGACCAGCAAGTCCAGTCTGATTGCGGTCAGGTTGGCCCCCAACTCATCGTGCAATTCGCGTGCCAAGCTGGCCTTCTCCTGCTCCGCGACCGCCAGCAAGTGGCGGGAGAGCGCCGCCAATTGCCGGGCGCGCGAGGCGATTTCGGTTTTCAAATCGCCGTTCTTCGACTCCAATTCGGTCTTGGACCGCTTCAATTGCGCGAAACGGCGCAGGTTGATTCGGTAAAACATCACCAGCAGGGCCATGAAGACCAGGGAACCGGAAAAACACAGCACGACGCTTATCCAGTAACGCTCATGAAGCTGGTCTTCCCGGTTATCGATCACGGCCGATTGCTGCGCCTCCATCGCAGCACGGAGCGCGTGCAATGCCTTGACGTCGTTCCCCTCGCCTGGCGAACCTGATCGGACTGCTTCCAGTTTCCGGGGGCCGTCACCGGCAGCATCGGCAAATTGACGCAACAGGCGACCAGTCAGCACGTGGAACTCTTCGAGGTTCGCCTTTTGCGCCGGGTTGTCTCCGAGCAGAAATGCAAGGGCACGAAACTCATTGTCGTAGCGCCGCGCCCAATGCTCGGCGTCATTGAATTCGTTGTTCCCGCCAGGCGCCGCACAGGCCCTCGATTCGGCGTCGCGCAGCAAGATGTCGACATTCTTCAAATGCACCTTGAAGTCCCAGTCGCGCTCGAGCTGCGCATCCTGCTTGGCGGGCATGGCCGCGAGGGCAAGCAGGAAGACGCCGAACAGCAGGCCGATGCAAAAAGGTAGTTTGGGAACAATCTTGATTCTCATCGGCATGGAACCTGAGGTTTCGTCTTCGTTCGGGCGGGCAGCTCACGGCGGAGAAGCCGGAACGCGGCCAGCCCGATTGCATTATTCCCCCGTCTTGCGAACTTCCGCCCCTCGTCGAGAGCGAGGGTCCAGCAAGCAAGTTCGAAGCGTCGAAAATCCCATCCCAATGCGAGACATGGCACTACGGCCAGCGTCTTGCCGCTGCGGCTTTCCCATGCCCAGGCGGCAGCGTCTACGCGATACTCATTCCAGCAAGCCGTTCTTCATCGCGTAGTACGTGAGTTCGGCATTCGAATGCGCTCTCATCTTTTCCAGCACGCGCGCACGGTAAGTGCTGATGGTCTTGACGCTCAGGCACAGCTTCTCCGCCATATCCGACACCGCCTCCCCCTTGCACAATCGCAGAAAGACTTGAAACTCCCGATCCGATAGTTTCGTGTGCGCCGGCGCCGCGTCGGCCTGGCAGAAATTCCTGGCCAGCATGTCGCCGACCGCGGGATTGAGATAGCGCCGGCCCCTTGCCACCAGTCGTATCGCGTGTTCCATCTCGCTGGGCTCGCAATTCTTGTCGAGGTAGCCGTCGGCGCCTATCCGCAACGCATTGACGGCGTATTGCTCGGCCGGAAAGCCGCTGAGCATCAGTACGTGGAAACCCGGCTGACCTTGCTTGATGGTGCGCAGCACGTCGATGCCGCTTTGCTCGGGCATATTGATGTCGAGCAGCAATACGTCGCACTGTTCCTTGCGCGCGATCTCAAGCGCCTCGCGGCAGGTCTCGGCTTCGGCCGAGACTTCCATATCGCTGACCTGCTCCATTATCTTCTTGAACCCCTGCCGCACGATTTCGTGATCGTCACAAATGGCAACGCGTATCATGATCGCTCCTTGTGCTTCGGTAAGCGTCGGGTGTTGCAAGCCGTCGACTTCCATACAGCCTGTTTCTGAGTGACAGCGTATTTGCGTCCTAAGTTCATTGAAGCGGCAAAAATTATTCCGTCTCCACTGCCTACAGCAACACGCGAACCTGTCCTACAGTGAGTCCGGCCTCGCCGCGATAAATTGAGGCCGTGCAATCGAAAGGTTCGCGCTCGCAAGCGGCGACAGCCAGCCTCGACGTCGATGAAGGAGAATTCAATGACAATTTCCAATATGCGCCACGACGGAAATTGACAGGGCCGTGAGCACCATGAGGATGAGCCCCTTGAAGACGGCAGCGATGCCGCCCTGCGCCATGGCGCAGCGAGCGCTATCAGAGATTCTCGGAAAACTTCGACACTTGGCGTTCCGCGCGTCCCGCACCTGCGGAAGAGGCGACAAGCCCACGCGGGGAAAGCAAGCCGGATGGCAAACGCTAGAAAGGTCTCACAGGAAGGTCTTGTAAAAAAGCCGGCTTGACCGCCGGCCTGGTCTTGCGGGCATCAGACCGAAGGGTCAGTGCTGCTCGTTCTTGTTGTCGCCGCGATAGCTCTGCTGCCCATGCTGCTGGTTCGGGTTGCCTTGCTGGCCCGACTGATGATGCTGTTGCTCACCGCGCTGGCCCGACTGGTTTTGCTGCTGCTCGCGGCGTTGGCCCGATTGATTTTGCTGCTGATTCTGTTGTCCCGACTGCTGGTTGTGCTGCTGGCCCTGTTGCCCCGATTGACTCTGTTGCTGATGGCCGCCTTGCTCGGGATGCGACGGATTTTGCGTCGGCTTCTGGTTCATGGTGAAAACTCCTTATCTGGTTTGCCGCGGCATGTCGCGGCCACGCATCGCAGTGTCGCCTGTCGACACCTGACCTGATCGATTGTATGGAAGCCAT
>DASVYZ010000040.1:0-2337 GCA_036391935.1 Burkholderiaceae bacterium
TTCACCTCGGCGCGGGCGGCGCCGGCGGCGAGGAGGAGGGCGAGCGGGGCGAGGCGGAGAAGGTGTCGCATGGCGATTCCTTACCGGTGATCAGAAGAAGTTGCCGATGGTGAACTGGAAGTCGAGGGGGTTGTCCTCGTAGCGGCCGGTCAGCTTGTCCTTGCGCCGGTCGAGCGGGATGCCCCACTCGAAGCGGAGCGGGCCGATGGGGCTGAACCAGCGGAGCCCGAAGCCCACCGAGGACGAGCGCTTGACCGTGCTGGAGATGGACGCACTCGATTTCGTCAACGATGCCACGCGCGCCGGGACGCTCGACGTGCTGCAGATCGATCTGTACGACGCGACGGCACGCGGCCCGGTGCTCGATACTCCCGAGTTTTACCAGGCATGCGCGGCCTGCCTGCACGAGCACGGCGCGATGACGGTGAACCTTTTCGGCGACCATCCCAGCTATGCCAAGAATCTGAAGGCGATGCGCTTCGCCTTTGCCGAGGTGCTATGCCTTCCCGAGGTGCACGAGGGGAACGTGGTGGCGATCGCCTTCAAACGCCGGCGCGGGTTCGATTTTGCGGCACTGTACGAGCGCGCCGCCGAAATTCATGCCGCAACCAAGTTGCCGGCGAAGTCGTGGGTGAACGGCTTCAAGGCGCGCTACGCGCCGGCTTGAGGCGGGCGCAACCTGCAGAACGCCAATCGCGCCGATTTACCCCTTTTTACACCCTTCGGCTTACCAAAACCGGCGTCACCTGCTACGCTTGCAAAAAACCTCTTATTTCCCAGGCCATGGACAAAGTCGCTTCCAAGAAGCTGGACCTGCAGCAGATCTTCAGTTGGCTCCTGGCCGACGGCGTGGTCGAAAAGGCCAATGCCAAGCAGCAATACACCCAGGCATCGGCCATTTTCAACAATGCCGCCACGCCCATGCACCCGCTGGTGGCGGTGGCCCAGTGCAAGCTGCAATCGGCACATCCGCCGCACCGGCCTCTGACGCTGGACTGGCTCGTCGAATGGATGGCGGGCAAGGTGAAGCTACCGTTTTACCGCATCGATCCGCTCAAGACCGATTTCACGCGCGTGTCCGATGTCATGTCGGCCAGTTATGCAACGCGCTTTCGCATCCTGCCGGTCGACATGAACAAGACCGAGCTGACGGTCGCGACGGCCGACCCATTCAATGTCGAATGGGAAGAAGAGATTTCGCGCATCTCGCGCCGCCTGATCAAGCTGGTGATCGCCAGCCCGCTCGACATCGAGCAGTACACCTCGCAATTCTTCACGCTGGCCAAGTCGATCAAGGGCGCGCGCAAGACCAGCAATGCGGATGCCTCGCTGCGCAACAATTTCGAGCAACTGGTCGAGATGGGTGCGAGCAACCGCCAGCTCGATGCCAACGACCAGCACATCGTCAACATCGTCGATTGGCTGTGGCAATACGCCTTCGACCAGCGCGCATCGGACATCCACCTCGAGCCCAAGCGCGATGTTGCCGCTATCCGCTTCCGCATCGACGGCGTGCTGCACCAGGTGTACCAGGTGCCGACCGCGGTCATGATCGCCATGGTAGCGCGCATCAAGCTCCTGGGCCGGATCGACGTGATCGAGAAGCGCCGCCCGCAGGATGGCCGCATCAAGACACGCACCCCCGGCGGGCAGGAAATCGAATTGCGCCTCTCCACCCTGCCCACGGCTTTCGGCGAAAAGATGGTGATGCGTATCTTCGACCCGGAAGTGGTGGTCAAGACGCTTCCGGAGCTGGGCTTCCCGCCCGACGATGCGCATCGCTGGGATGAGTTGACCAAGCGCCCCCACGGCATCATCCTCGTAACCGGGCCGACCGGCTCGGGCAAGACCACTACGCTCTACACCACGCTGAAGGCGCTGGCGACTTCGGAAGTCAACGTCTGCACCGTGGAAGACCCGATCGAAATGGTCGAGGCGAGCTTCAACCAGATGCAGGTGCAGCAGGGTATCGACCTCACCTTCGCCGACGGCGTGCGCGCGCTGATGCGGCAAGACCCGGACATCATCATGGTCGGCGAAATCCGCGACCTGCAAACCGTCGAAATGGCGATCCAGGCGGCGCTGACGGGCCACCTGGTGTTTTCCACGCTGCACACCAACGACGCGCCCTCGGCCGTGATGCGCCTGCTGGACCTCGGCGCGCCTTACTACCTGCTGGAAGCGACGCTGATCGGCATCATGGCGCAACGCCTGGTGCGCACGCTATGCCCGATCTGCAAGAAGCCCGATGGCCAGGTCGATGACGATATCTGGGAGAGCCTGTGCGAAGGCAAGGCCGTCCCCAAGCCGAAGGCGATCTACCGGCCCGTGGGTTGC
>DASVYZ010000041.1:0-1821 GCA_036391935.1 Burkholderiaceae bacterium
GCAGAGAATGAAGAATCATAAATTTCCGAAGGATTTCGTGCAGGATTGGCCGGACAGCCGTTTCAATGCCATGCGTGCCGCCGGCGAGCAAGCGTTCCGGGACCATTTCGACGGATCGCGCCCCTTCCACATTCGCTCGGCCAGGGAGGGGGAAGGCGGCCTGGCACGTGCCTGCGCCACGGAGGCGGCGTAGAATAAGCGGCCATGGAGACTTGAGACTGCTTTTTGCCGCACGGAGATGCGGCAACGGAGCCTGCATGAAAAACAAAAGCAAAAGCACCCGAGGCCGATCCGCCAACGACGCGGATCGCGAATTCGCCGTCAATCTGATGGAACACCTCGTGGTGCCGACTTTCGTCATCGACGCCGAATGCCGCGTCATGATCTGGAATCACGCCTGCGAGCGGCTGACCGGCCTGTCGGCAGCGGAGATGATAGGCAAGTCGGAGCACTGGCGCGGCTTCTATACCGCACCGCGTCCTTGCCTGGCCGATTTGATCGCGCAGTCGCGCACTGCGGAAGTCGACATCTATTACCCCGAGCACGGCTCCATTGAAGAGCCGCGCTACGGCCTGTATGCCGAAAACTGGTGTGTCATGCCGCATCATGGCTCGCGGCTGTACCTGGCCATCGATGCCGGCCCGATTTTCGACAAGAACGGCAAATTGATCGCAGTGGTCGAAACGCTGCGCGACATGACCTTGCAAAAACTGGCCCAGAGCGCCCTGCAGGATCTGGCAAACCACGATGGCCTGACCGGTATCGCCAACCGGCGCGCCTTCGACGAAACACTCAAGCTGGAATGGCGCCGCGCCATGCGCGACAACCAGCCGCTTTCGCTGTTGATGATCGACGTCGACCATTTCAAGCATTACAACGACAAGCACGGCCACCTGGCCGGCGACGAATGTCTGAAAAAAGTGGCCTCGACCATGGCGGAGGAAATGCAGCGTGCCAGCGACGTCGTGGCGCGCTATGGCGGCGAGGAATTCGGCGTAATCCTTCCCAACAGCACGCTCGAAGGCGCCGCCGTGGTGGCGGAAAAATTGCGCAAGGCCGTGGAGAAGCAAGGCATTCCTTTCGCCAACTCGGAATTCGGGCATGTCACCATCAGCATCGGCGTGGCCAGCGCGGCCCCCTCGCCTGCCGGCGACACCTGGCAATTGATTTCGACGGCCGATGCCGCCTTGTACCGGGCCAAGGCCACAGGCCGCAACCGGGCCGTGGCCCTGCGGGTCGAGGATATGACCACCACGGCTTGACAGTTCGGTCTAACACTTGCGCGTAACAGTTCTGCGGCAAAAACGAAATCGGCCAAAAGAGTCGCCTGGATGCGGTATTTGATGCGATAATGCTACGTTCTTGCAATAGCTGAACGCCATCCTTCAACTTTTGACCGCAGTGCGCTGCAATCCCGGCTTTCGACCGGCAATGGGCCGGGCGCAATCTTCATACATGATCGTCACCGTTTTCCGATTTCTGTTGTACGGCTTGCTTCTATGCGGAATTGACGGCGCCTTTGCGGCGCAGCCGGCATCGGTGTTCCTGGAAGACCTGACCTGGACCGAATTGAAGGCCCAGGTCGCTGCCGGCAAAACCACAATCCTGATCCCCATCGGCGGCACGGAGCAAAGCGGCCCCTATATGGCGCTGGGCAAACACAACGTGCGGGCGCGCATGCTGGCTCAAAGAATCGCTGAAAAGCTCGGCAATGCGCTGGTGGCGCCTGTGGTCGCCTATGTGCCGGAGGGCTCCATCAATCCGCCGACTGCCCACATGCGGTTTCCCGGCACGATCACCGTGTCGGACGAGGTGTTCGAA
>DASVYZ010000042.1:0-2893 GCA_036391935.1 Burkholderiaceae bacterium
CAGCTCGACTTGGCCGGCTCGGGCAGCGCCGACATGCCGACGTAGAGCGTGGGCCAATCGCCCAAGGACTTCAAACCGACCGGCTTTTCCTGTTGCAGCGATTGCTCCAGCCGGAACATGCCTTCGAAGCAGACGTCGTGATTGAAGTCGAGATTGATCTGGGTGATGCGGTCGGTCAGGATGACGAAGCCGGCCTTGTCGAGCACGTAATTGCCGCCTTGCAGATAGACCACCCCGGCGGAGAGGCAGGTCTCCAGCACCACCTTCAGGGCGTATTCGCTCCAGCGCCCCATCTCCGCCATCTGCGCGACCGACAAGCCCGCCTCGCCGGCATCGGCAATGGTCTGCAGCATGCCGTGCTTCCAGGCGTAGCGCGTGCATTGGAACACCACCGGGCCGAAGGCGATCTTTTGCGCCTCGAAACGGGCGGCGAAAGCGGTTTGGCGTTCCGGAGAAAATTTCTTGTCTAGCATCTGGCAATAAAAGAAGTATGCGGATTCGAAGAGCGCCGGGAATCAGCGGGTTGAGGAGAATACGGCGCGGCCGCTGGCATGCTGGCCAGAGGCGGAAACATAGCGGAATTGCAGCGTTTGCTTCTGTGGATCGTGCGTCAACTCCAGCGTGATGCGCGCGCCGGGCTGGATCATGTGCTGGAACTTGAGTGCATTGATGCCATGAAAATAGGGCGGCAACGCGAATGTCTTGCGCCCCAGGTTCATGGCCCAGTCCAGCTGCACCACGCCGGGCAAGACCGGCGTGCCGGGGAAATGGCCGTCGAAATACAGCAAGTCTTCCGGCACCTCGGCTTCGAACCTGGCATGCAATGCATCGCGTTCGAGTTCGCGCCAAGCCAGCTCGCGCGGGCGCTCATCGAGCAAGGCAAGCAGCGCCGCCTGCGTGGTCTTGCCTTGTGCATCCATCGGCAATTGTTCGAGATAGCGCCAGCGGCGCGGCATGGCCACGGCTTCCACGGCGCCGCGCAACAGCGCGGACAATTCGCGGTTCAAGGCAATCTTGCCGCCGGCCAGGAGCGCCCGCCCTTCGGCACTGGGTACGACGAAAGCCGCCAACGCCTGGCGCCGCCCTGCTTCCCCATCGGCGGATATCACGCGCACCGCCGCAACCAGGGATGACGCGGCGAGCAGGGCTTCCACGGCATCGAGCGAGACGCGTTTCTCCTCGATCTTGACGATGCGGTCGCTGCGGCCCTTGAGCACGAAACCACGCGCATCGACAGTCTCGGCACGATCGGAAATGCGCAGCCATTCTGCGTCGTACAAATGGGGCGACCGCACCTCGAGCAAGCCGTCTTCGGCGATGCGCCAGGAAATCGGCGGAAAGGCGGTCCAGGCATCGTCGGTCAGCGATTTGCGCCGGCGCCATGCGATGCCGCCGGTTTCCGAGCTGCCATAGACTTCGGCCGGCACCTGACCGAGCACATTGCCGGCAGCCAGCGCCACGTCGGCCGGCAAGGGACCGCCCGAGGAAAACACGGCGCGCACCTGCGCTTTCGCGGTTTCCCAGGCGGGATGTTCCGGCAGGCGCTTCAAATGCGCCGGGCTGCTGACGAGCACGCAAGGGCGCTGCGCCAGCAGCGCCGCGAGCTGTTCGGGATAATTCCGGCTCAACGCGTGGATGGGCCGGCCCGCAACGAGCGGCCACAGTATCTTGAACAGCAAGCCATAGATATGCTGATGCGAAACGGTGGCCAACACGTCGGCGGCGCCGATCGCGGAACCAAACGCGGCGTCGAGCGTTTCTACTTCTGCGGCCATTTGCGCCAGCCGCTTCGGTATCGCTTGCGCGGCGCCGGTCGTGCCCGAGGTGTGGACCACGAGCGCGACACGCTCGGCATCGAGCGCGACGAATTCGGGTATCGATGTCGCGGTTTCTGCAGCACCAAGAGCTTGGCAGTGCGCCGGAAAATCGCCCAGGAAGCCGTCGACCGAAGGCGTCAGCGCAGCCACGCTCAGGGACAAGGCATCGGCGGCAAGCCATACCGTCTTGCCGGCCTGCCAGGCCGCAAGCAGGGCGGCGGCGAATTCCAGCCCGTCTTCGAAATACAGTGCGAAATTCTTGCCGGGCAAGGGCGCAAGCGCCGCATGCCAGGCCGCGATGCGGTAGAGGAAGGCGGAATTGCCGACGGCTTCCGCACCGCGCCAGCCGATGATGGCATGGGCCGGCTTTTGCGCCAGCATGCGGCATACATCGAGCAAGCGGTCAGACATGATGCAACCGTTTGAAGCGCATGCGGCACAGGAATTCGATGCCGAACAACAAGCCCATCAAGATGTAGGCAATCACGCTGGTGTAGAGCGACCAGACCTGCTCCGAAGCCCAGAGGGCCGTGCCCAGCGCAATCGCGCCATTGACGACGAAGAACACGCACCAGACCTGGGTCACGCGGCGCGTGTAGCCGACCGCGGCTTGCGGCAAATCGGGCTCGCGCAGGCGCGCCAGCCGTTCGATCAGCGAAGGCGGGTGGGCCAGGCTGTAGCCGAACGCGGCCAGCAGCACGGCATTGACCAATACCGGATAGAGTTTCAAGGGAAGCACGGCATTGTTCCACACGGCAGCCACGGTCAGCAGCATGGCGCCGGCCGCCGACCAGCGCGCCACACGGCTGATCTTCAGCGCCGGCAGGCGCGTGGCCACCACCGCCACCAGCAGGCAAGCCATCCAGCGCGGCTCGACCCGCCCCTGTCCCAGCCAGATTGCCAACGGATACAGCAGCGTCAAAACGACCGTCAGGGCCGTCATCATGGCGCCGTCACCATCATGCTCAGGCGGCTTGTTCTGCGGCTTGTTCCACGCCCTGTTCCGCAACCGCCTCGGAAGGCAGCTCGACCAGCGCGTCAACGATGTCGCCGATGGTGCGGATGGCCTTGAACAC
>DASVYZ010000043.1:0-5466 GCA_036391935.1 Burkholderiaceae bacterium
GATCTTTTCGAGAGTATTTAGCAAGACAATTTCCGCCGGCCGAATCCATAATGACTTGACCCAAGCAACCTATCTGTCAGGAGACGCCGCAATGAAAGCCGTGATGTTCGAAGCCTTCAATGAACCCCCGAAAATGGTCACCCTTCCTGATCCGCCCCCCGAACCGCATGGCGTCGTCGTCAGGGTCGGTGCGACCGGCGTTTGTCGCAGCGACTGGCATGGTTGGGTCGGACACGATACGGATATCGAACTGCCGCATGTGCCCGGTCATGAACTCGCGGGCATCGTTGCAGCCGTTGGCAAGGACGTTACCCGATGGAAGGTCGGCGACCGCGTGACGGTTCCTTTCGTCGGCGGCTGCGGTTCCTGCCCTGAGTGCCATGCGGGCCATCAGCAGGTTTGCCACCGACAGTTCCAGCCAGGATTCACCCATTGGGGCTCTTTCGCCGAATACGTGTCGATCCACCGGGCGGACCTCAATCTCGTGGCGCTCCCCGACTCAATCGGCTTCGCCACGGCGGCCTCGCTCGGCTGCCGTTTCGTTACGTCGTTCCGCGCCGTCGTCGATCAAGGCAAGGTCGCGGCGGGCCAGTGGGTGGCGGTGCATGGCTGCGGCGGCGTGGGCCTGGCGGCAATCATGATCGCCAACTCGCTGGGCGCCAATGTCGTTGCCGTTGACATTGCCGAAGACAAGCTGGCATTGGCAAAGAGCTTGGGCGCGGCGGCCGCCATCAACGCCCGATCCGCAGCCAATGTGCCCGAGGCGGTGATGGAAGTGACGGGCGGCGGCGCCCACGTATCAATCGATGCGCTTGGCTCCCCTGTGACCTGCTTCAATTCGATCCAGAACTTGCGTCGTCGCGGCAAGCATGTGCAGGTGGGCCTCATGTTGGGCGAGCACAGCACTCCCGCAGTACCAATGAGCAAGATCATCGGATGGGAATTGGAGATTCTCGGCAGTCACGGCATGCAGGCGCATCGCTACGACGTCATGATGCCGATGATCCTGGCCGGCAAGCTGAAGCCGGAACTGCTGGTCGGCAAAGAAATCAGCCTGGAACAATCGATTGAGGCGCTGATGTCCATGGACAAATTCGAAGGCACCGGCACCACCGTCGTCACTCGATTCTGAGGCTGGGGCTCGGCAGGAAGGCTCCGGGCCAAGCCCGATCAAGATCGCCAAGCGCGCCTTCAGCTTGCCGCAGCCTGGCGGCGCAGGGCTCTATTTCCGTTTCGCTGCCACAATGTCCCGGAATTCCGTCAGCTTGCGACGCAGGATTGCGCGATTTGCCTTGCCGACTCTCAGCATGATCTTTTGCCCGGCGCTCAGGCTTTGCAGCGCCGGGTCGGTAAATTCGTAGCGCACCCAGGGCCGTGTCGATTTCACCGGGCCGTCGACTTGCAGCAGGTGCACCTCCACCGGCCCGGACGGCTCCGGCGTGGCGATCATCATGTCCAGCACTTCCACCAGGCGGTCGTTGAAATACCCCTTGGGATATCCCAGTTCCTGGTATTCCTTCTGGAACAGCGGATACGCATCGATGTACAGTGTTGCCAGGGCATGCGTATCGACCGCATCGACCGCGTCGATCAGTTCGCGGTATCTGCTGTCGTTGCCGGTCAGGATGGTTTCCTGCGTGGAGCCGTCCTTCCTCTCGGTTCGCATCGACGCGAACCGTCCCGGCGTCGGGTTGACCGGCCATATGTCGCTGGGCGCATACGATCTGCCCAGATTGTCCGCCGTCGCCACGCATCGACGCACGAATTCCTTGAGCTGCAAATGCCCGGCGACGAAGTCGGAACCGAGAATCGCGTCAAGCGCCCTGGCCATGTACGCATCGGAATCGGCCAGAGAAGGGAGAGGTTGCGCTGCGGCCTGCCCGTTATCCGAAACCGGCAGCGGGTTTTTTATCGCCTCGACTTGCTGGACTTGCGGCGCGGGCACGGCGGGGGCGGCCGAAGGCAGCGCGGCGGAGGGGCGCGGCGACTCGGCCACGTGAATCTGGCGCCACAGCAAAAAGCCTGCGGCGACCGCCAAAGCGAGCAGAACGAAAGGCAGAAACTTCTTCATGATTGCAATTCCTTTTGAAGGCGCGGCTCCGGTCGAGGACGTGTCAATGTCCGGTCAGCATGTCGCTGGTGCCGGGACAGACGCGCTTTGGAAATTCCCTGGAGGCGTCCAGGCAGCCGCCGTGCGCATGGATGCCGGCCGGGTCGCGCATGCGTTGCATTTGGCGCAGGATGTCTTCCCTGGCATCCAGGTCGGCCAGGCTTGCATGAACGGCGGCATCGACGATGAATTCGTCCATCCCGTCTTCGCCGTTCGCATTGCGGACCACGCCGTGGCGCCAATGGAATATCTCGATGCATTTCGCCTCAAACGTATAGGGCTGGCCGGGCTTCCAGAAATTGGAGAACAGCCCGCCCCCCAGGTAGAACACCCACGACCCTTCATAACCCGCGATGTTCGACGACACCCTGTCCGGGTTGCGGAACCAGACGCGGTCGCCCGGCACGTAATACCTTGACGGCAACGGATCGGCCATCGAGCCGGCTTCATGCAGGAAGGCCTCGTGAAACCGCCGCGACTTGATCGCCTCGATTTCCCATTGCGCCTGGATGCGCGCCAGCAGCGCCGGATTGACGGATTCCAGCTCGCGGGCGATGCCCAGCAGGATGACGTATTCGGTCGCCCGATAGCACGAGAAGGAATACTTCCGTCCGGAAGCGCCGGGCTGCGTCGCCTTGACGAGAGCCTCGATGAGCGGCACGCCGGGCAGGATGTGGAAGCCGCGCTCTTCATCATAGCGCCAATATTGCTCCGGCCGTTCCGCCTCGGCGGTGTCGAAGGCAAGCTGCGTTTTTCTTGCGGCGGCCACGATGTGCCGCCGGATGTTGATTGCCGCGGAAAACTCTTCGAAGCTGGGGTAGGCGAATGTCACCGGCGTGGCCAGCATCGTCAACAAAATCTCCCGCTCGATGTCGCCAGCTTCATCCGCCGTGCGGAGATCGAGCTGCTGTGACAGGTGCAGCGTATCCCATTGCGGCATCCATTCGGCGAGCAGATTGTCGCGCAGCGAGAAAGTCAGCCCGGCGCCGAAGGCCGAGACCCTCACGCAATGCGCCAGATTGCAGGCTTCGAGTTTTGCGAATACCCGCCGCCGGACCTCCTCGCTCTCCGCCCCCGTGGTGAAGGCGATTCCTGCCGCACGTAATCTCCAGCCGTTTGCCGATGTGTTCAATGACGTTCCCCGATTTCCGCAAGTTGCGGCGCAGCCCGGAAACGCCGCGTGCTTGCGCACGACCTTTGGATCGATCGATTCAAAGGTCGAAAAAAAGCCTCCCGCACGGAGGCTGAAGGTACCGGTAATGAAGTCAGCATCTTCCCTGGGCTTGCCCGCCACACGCGGCGGGCGAAGAGTCACAGCTACATTCGTATCCACTCGATCAGCGCTGTCAGGCAGCACGCCGAGCCGACAAACCAATTCGGCAATGCATCGCCCTCCAGGCGCATTGCCCTTTCGCGCAAAAGCTCTCTGCCTGCTTCGCGCTGTTCGCGCGGCCAAGGCGCCTTTTCGGCTCTCCACGCGGCGTGGGACGCTCTTTCAAGTCCCCGGAATTCCAAAGCCGGGCTGATCACATGGCGGATTTTTCCCATTTCGCTGCCTGCCCGATGGAAAGTGAATTAGCGGATTAAGCAAATTGTACTTTGTAAACTATATTTGCACAAATATAGTTTGTGCAAATATAATTTGTACGAATGCACTTTGCGCAATGTCAATCGGGAAGGCGCACTCCCCGCCGATTTTTATTGATCTTTTTGTTGGTCATTTGAAAACGAGGTTTCGCATGGGAACGTCAACATGACCCGCTTTCATTCCATCGCCTGCGCATTGTGTCGCGCCTGAAGTCAATCGGGGTGGCGGGTGCGGCGCAGTTCGGGGCTGCGCTGGCCGGCTGGATGTTCGCCTCGTCCAGCTTCCCGAGATTACATCGTTGGCCAGCCGTCGATGTGCCGTCCGCGCCGGTGTTCTTGTGCCGGCGGGCCTTGTCTTGCCGGCTGTTATCCAGTCAATCCCCCCACAGGAAAGTTTGAAATAGCTTGACCCTGTACTTGAGTACAGGGTGTACAGTCATGTTGACCGGAACCATGAACACGGCAATCGTCCTTGAACCTAGATTGAATCGGTATTGACCTGTCCGCATTGCGGCTTTGCCGCAAGCGAGACCATGCCGACGGATGCCTGCGTGTTTTTCCATGCCGGCCGGAATTGGAATTGCAGGGCGCTACACGGCCCAAGCCGGGCGATTGCTGCGTGTTCTGCTCGTTCGGCCCGGTTCCCTGTCCGCCCATCCGGCAGCAAGGCAACCGCTGCGGCCGACATGGGGCGTAAGAGCCTGGACACTTGTATCAGGGATTTGCATTAAAATTTACTAAGCGACACCTAAGAACCAACAACAAGGCAATGAGCCGATTCCGTTCATTTCGCTTCCTGACAGCACTGATCGTGCTGGCCGGCATGCTGTTTGCGCAGCTTGCGGTGGCGTCCTATCGCTGCCCGGGAATGACGATGGAAACGGCAACGGCGAGTTCGGCCGGCGGCCAAAGCATGGCGAACTGCGCGGGGATGGACCGCGCGCAACCTGGCCTGTGCAGCGCCAGCGCGCAAAAAGAGCCGCAGTCGCTCGGCAGGCCCGATTCGCCGCAGGTGCCGCCGTTCGCATTGATCGGCCTGGCGCTGGCAATTCCGTCGCTCGACGCGGCCATACCCCGCCTGTCCTTCGTTCCCCAATCCGTTTCCCTCTCTTCCGCCAACGGGCCGCCACTGGCGATCCGGCATTGCTGCTTCCGCATTTGACTATTTCCGTTGCCTGATCCGTCGCCCTGCGCGCTTGCGCATGGCCCTGTTCATTGCATTACGGAGTCGTCATGTTCCCCTACTCTTTTGCGCGCCGCGAACGGCGCGCCAGCTTGTTCCGTTTGATCGGCAGATGGACTGCCGCCGCGTCGCTGACGGTGTCTGCCGCCGCCAACGCTGGAATCGCGCCGGACCTTCCTTCCGGCGCCGTCCTGTCGCTGGAGCAGGCGCAAACGCTGGCCGTGGCCCGTTCGCGGCAGATCGCCGGCCAGGATGCCGCCATCGACGCTTCGCGCGACATGGCGGTCGCAGCCGGGCAACGTCCAGACCCGGTGCTCAGGCTGGGCATCGACAACCTGCCCGTCGACGGCGCCGACCGCGGCAGCCTGACCTCGGATTTCATGACCATGCGCCGCGTCGGCGTGATGCAGGAGATCACCGGGTCGGACAAGCTGGCCTTGCGCGCGCGGCGCTACGAGGTTGAGGCCCAGAAGAACCTGGCGCAAAAGGAAACCCTGACCGCGGCGGTCGAGCGCGATACGGCCATTGCCTGGCTCGATCTTTATTATGCCGAAGCGGAGGCCGCCGCGATCAAGGCGCAACGCGG
>DASVYZ010000044.1:0-4315 GCA_036391935.1 Burkholderiaceae bacterium
GCTCAGCCGGGCCGCCTGGAATTCGGCACGCTTTTGCTCGAGGATCTTGCGCCGCTCTTCGCGCCGCTGTTCGATCATCTTCTGGATTTCGGCATGCTTCCGGTTGATCAACTCTTCATGCGGGCCGGGACGAAAAAACGCCGGCACGCTGGACAGCACCTTGGGCTGCGCTTCACCCTGATTGGCGGCAAAGCCGGCCTGGTTCGGATCGACCATGGCTTGCCCGGTATCGCTCTGGATCGTGGTTTCGCCGATGAAAACCTTGTCGTAGGTGCCGGCTTCGCCCTCGCTCGATCCCGGCGGGATATAGCGCGTTTCATGGTCGGTGCCGCGTATGCCGATGGTGGCGGTGGGCGTGCGCACCAGGTAGGAACGCCGGTTGTATTTGCCGATCCAGCCCGAGATCGAGCGCATGGCACCGGAAAACAGCTTCAGCACGCCGTTATCCTGCTCGCCGCCGTCGGCCTTGTAGCTGAAGATTTGCATGCGCGTATTGGTGCGCAGGACGATGAAGCCGGCGTCGGCCATGGTCAGGTGGGCTTCGCTATCCTTGCCTGTCGCGAGGATATCGCCCTCATACACCGCCTCGCCGGCATGGCCAGCGCGGGCCGGTTTGCCCGCCTGGAGGATTTGCAGCTCGCCGGTAATGAGATCGATCTTGCCGGAAGGCTCGGGAGCGGCCGGTGTGGCCGCCCGGGCCGATATGCAGCACGCCAACAGGCACAGCAACGCCAGCAAGCGCCATAGACGTAACCGGATGCCGCCGTCGCCGCGCATGGCAGCCGCTGGGCTTAAACCGCGTCGGACCCGGTTTCGCCGGTGCGGATGCGCACCACCTGTTCCACGTTTTGCACGAAGATCTTGCCGTCGCCGATCTTGCCGGTGCGCGCCGCCTTGATGATGGCTTCGACGGCATGCTCGGCCACGGCGTCGTCGACCACGACTTCGACCTTGACCTTGGGCAGGAAATCGACCACGTATTCCGCGCCGCGATACAGCTCGGTGTGGCCCTTTTGCCGTCCGAAGCCTTTCACTTCAGTCACGGTCAAGCCGGTGACGCCGACTTCGGCCAGGCTTTCGCGCACTTCGTCGAGCTTGAAGGGCTTGATGATGGCGGTTACTTGTTTCATGGCATGTCCTCCTAAGAATGACTATGCGCGGAAGGCAGAGGTGATCGGGTAGCGCCAATCGCGCCCGAAAGCGCGATGCGTGACGCGGATACCGATCGGCGCCTGCCGGCGCTTGTATTCGTTAATCTTGATCAAACGCGTAATGCGCTCGACGTCTTCAACACGATAACCCGCCGCAAGGATTTCCGCCACACTTTGATTTTCTTCCATGTAGCGCTGCATGATGCCGTCCAACACGTCATAGGGCGGCAGCGAATCCTGGTCTTTCTGGTCGGGCCGCAGCTCGGCCGAAGGCGCACGCGTCAGGATGCGCTCGGGGATCACGTCGGACACCGAATTGCGCCAGGCGCACACGCGGTAGACCAGGGTCTTGGCGATATCCTTGATGACGGCGAAGCCACCGGCCATGTCGCCATAAAGCGTGCAATAGCCGACCGCCATTTCACTCTTGTTACCGGTAGTCAAAACGATGGAGCCGTACTTGTTCGACAAGGCCATCAGGATGGTGCCGCGGATGCGCGCCTGGATGTTTTCCTCTGTCGCGTCTTCCTTCAAGCCGGCGAATTCCTGCGCCAAGGTAGTGCGAAACGCCTGGAAGCAATCGTTGATCGGGATTTCATCGTAGCGCACGCCGAGCCGCTTGATCATGTCGCGCGAATCGAGCCAGGAGATTTCCGCCGTGTAGGGCGAGGGCATCATCACGGCGCGCACACGGTCGGCGCCGAGCGCATCGACCGCCACAGCCAGCGTGAGCGCCGAATCGACGCCGCCCGAAAGGCCGATCAAGACACTGGGGAAACCATTCTTGCCTACGTAGTCGCGCACGCCCAAGACCAGCGCCTTGTATACCTGCGCTTCAAGGGGCAATTCCGGCGCCACCTCGACCGCCGCCGGCACGCCGTCCGCGAATTCGGCCAGCGCCAAATCTTCCTCGAAATGCGCCAATTGAGTGCAGATTTTGCCATCCGCATCCATCACGAAGGAATTTCCATCGAAAATCAATTCATCCTGCCCGCCAATCAAATTGGCGTAGACCAGGCCCAGCCCTTGCGCGCTGACATTGGCACGCATGACTTCATAGCGCAGATGCTGCTTGTTCATGTGATATGGCGACGCATTGGGCACCAATAGCACTTGCGCGCCGGCCACCTTGGCGCGGCGCGGCGCGTGCGACGACCAGGTGTCTTCGCAGATGTTGACGCCGAATTGGACGCCCTTGACGCCGAACACCAGGGGCCGGTCGGCCGAAGAGAAATAGCGCTTCTCGTCGAACACGGCATCGTTGGGCAAGTCATGCTTGCAATAGGTGCCGAGCACGGCGCCTTCGCGCAGCACCGAAGCGGCATTGAAGCGCGCACCATCCTGCATCAGCGGGTGGCCGACCACCACGTGCAAGCCATTGAACCCGGCCAACTGCAGGCACAGCGCTTCCAACGCCTCTTCGCTTTTTCCGTAGAATGAAGGGCGCAGCAACAAATCCTCAGGCGGATAGCCGACCAGGGACAATTCCGGCGTGACCACGATATCGGCCCCGAGTACAGCGGCGCGGCGGCAAAAATCGACGATCTTGGCGGAATTTCCGGCAAAGTCTCCGACGATGCTATTGATTTGGGCGATGGCGACCTTGACTGTCATGATGAAGATGTTATTAGCAGAGAGAACCAGTTGAATTATCGCACGCGCATCATTTCCTCACTCGCCGAGCTTGGGCAAGAGCAATGGGATGGCTTGCTGGCCGAACAGGCGCGCGCCACCGGCTCGGACGAAATCAATCCCTTCCTGCGCTACGACTTCCTGCATGCCATGCACGAGACCGGTTGCGCCGATAGCGACAGCGGCTGGCAGCCGCAATACCTGACGGCATGGGACAAGGATGAACTGGTGGGCGCCATGCCGCTCTACGTCAAGTGGCATTCCTACGGCGAATACGTGTTCGACTGGGCCTGGGCCGACGCCTATCGGCGCCATGGGCTCGAGTATTACCCCAAGCTGCTCTCTTCCATTCCCTTTACGCCCGTGACCGGTTCGCGCCTGATCGCGAAAAATACCGAGGCCATGGCGGCGCTGGTGGAAATGATCGAGGAAGTGCGCGCCAGCCCGGCCGTCTCTTCAATGCATGTGCTCTACCCGCCGCAGGAACAGGCTGAAGTGCTGCACGCTTCCGGCTTCATGCTCCGGAGCGGCGTGCAATTCCATTGGGAAAACCAGGACTACGCCAACTTCGACGAATTCCTCGGCAGCCTGGAGCAAAAGAAACGCAAGAACATCCGCGCCGAACGGCGCAAGGTGGCCGAAGCCGGTGTCACGTTCCGCCAATTGCGCGGCGAACAAATCAAGCAGGAGCACTGGCAATTCTTCACGCGCTGTTATGACCGCACCTATGCCATGCACGGCTCGCAGCCCTACCTGAACCTGGAATTCTTCGAGCGCGTGGGCACGGCCATGCCGGAACACATCCTGCTCGTGCTGGCCGAGCGCGCAGGCCAACCGATCGCTTCCTCGCTGGTGTTCCATACCGACACCACGCTATATGGGCGCTACTGGGGCGGACTGGAAGACATTCCGTGCCTGCATTTCGAGACGGCTTACTACCAGCCGCTGGAATTCTGCATCGCCGAAGGCTTGAAACACTTCGAAGGCGGCGCCCAGGGCGAGCACAAAATGGCGCGCGGCTTCCTGCCGCAAAAGACCTGGTCGGCCCACTGGCTGGCCCATGCCGGCTTCGCCGACGCCATCGAACAGTTTTTAACACGCGAGGCAGGTGGTATTAATGCCTATGTCGATGAATTGAACGAGCGCAACCCCTTCAAGCCTTGAAACATCCCCATCACTTCCGGTAACTGTTAAAAAGTTACCCATAGAAACAACAACTTCCCCACGCAGCGCTGCCCAAACCGTTGGCAGACCGCTTCTTGCAAAGAGCCACGCCTGCACGAAAGTGGTCTTACCGCGAGGCAATGACCAATCGTCAAATTTTGTTAAATCAGTAAAAAATTATCGGGCTGACCTTGTCAAGCAATTCACGCCAAGGCATCCTCTGACGCATGATGCCCTTACCCGCCAGGCCAGCGACTTCGGCCCCATCTTCCAACCGTGTCAGCCGTTTCTACCTCGTCCGCGAAATCGGCAGCGGCGCAGCCGGCACCGTTTATGTCGCGCGCGATCCCGTGGTCGACCGCAATATT
>DASVYZ010000045.1:0-4173 GCA_036391935.1 Burkholderiaceae bacterium
CGCGGCACCTGGGGCGAGGTGCAGCTTGCCATGTTGTTGGAGCAGGTGCTGACAGTGGACCAATATGGCAAGAACGTGGAAACGGTGCCGGGCTCGGGCGAGCGCGTCGAGTTCGCCATTCGTCTGCCGGGCCAGGACGAGGGGGCAAAGCCGGTCTGGCTGCCGGTCGATGCCAAGTTCCCCAAGGAGCAGTATGAGCGGCTGGCGGAGGCGGCCGAACGCGCCGATGCCGATGGAGTGGCTGCGGCAGGGAAGGAGCTTGAGCGCGCGATCCGCAATGAAGCCAAGACGATAGCGGAAAAATATCTCTCTCCGCCCTTGACGACGGACTTCGCGGTGCTGTTCCTGCCTACTGAAGGGCTATATGCCGAAGTGATGCGCCGCCCCGGCCTGGCCGATGAATTGCAGCGCATGCACCGCGTCAGCATCGCCGGGCCTTCGACCTTGACAGCGTTGCTCAACAGCCTGCAGATGGGCTTTCGCACGCTGGCGCTGGAGAAGCGTTCGTCCGAGGTATGGCAGGTACTGGGTGCGGTGAAAACGGAATTTTCCAAGTTCGGCGACGTGCTGGCCAAGACCAAGAGCACGCTGGAGCGCGCCGCCAAGGACATCGAAAGCGCCGAGACCCGCAGCCGTCAGATGGCGCGCAAGCTCAAGTCGGTGGAGGCGCTGCCGAGCGAGACCGCGCAATTGTTGCTGGGGACGGACGCCGAAGCCGACGAGGAATAGGGGGGATGCCGCAGCGGAGCGCCGCCCGGCGTCGCACGCCTGCGGCTTTCGCACCTTATCAATATCAATGACCGCCAGCCTGCGCCTTGGCATTTCCCACCGCCAGCCGGTCCGCCCAGGCCAGGGCAATCGCCGAAACCAGGAAGGTCAGGTGAATCGCAATGCGCCACATGATCACGCGATCCTGCAGATGCTCGGCATTGATGAAGGTGCGCAGCAGATCGATTGACGAAATCCCGATCAGGGCCATCGCCAATTTCACCTTGAGCACGCCGGCGTTGACGTGCGACAGCCATTCCGGCTGGTCCGGGTGATGGTCGAGATCAAGCCGCGAGACGAAGGTTTCGTAGCCGCCGACGATCACCATGATCAAGAGGTTGGCGATCATCACCACGTCGATCAGGCCCAGCACCATCAGCATGATGTCGGCTTCGCTCAAGGTCGAGCTGTCGGCCACCAGGTGATAGAGTTCCAGCATGAAGCGGTAGACGTATACGCCTTGCGCCACGATCAAGCCGAGGTAAAGCGGCGCCTGCAGCCAGCGGCTGGCAAAGATAACGGATTCCATCGATTGCACGAAGCGCGACATTGTCACTCCAGAATTAGATTAGACCATCGAACAGGATCACGGCGACATCTTCGCCGTCGGCCACGTCGCCGCGCTCGTGTTCCAGCACGATGATGCAGTTTGCTTGCGACATCGAACGCAGAATGCCCGAGCCTTGCTCGTCGAACGCACGCACGCGCATTTTGCCTTGTTCGTCTGGTGCGAGTACGCCGCGCTGGAATTCCGTCCGACCGGGCTTCTTGCGCAGAGTTCCCCGGGCCGGCAGGCGCAACAGCGGCAGCGCGGTGTCACTCGCACCCGCCAGGAGCAGCAAGGCATCGCGCGCCAACAGGTAGAAGCTCACCATCACCGCCACCGGGTTGCCGGGCAAGCCGAACAGCCAGGCGCTCTTGCCGCCGGCTTCGATGCGGCCGAAGGCCATGGGGCGGCCCGGGCGCATGGCGATTTTCCAGAACCCGACTTCACCCATCTGCGCCATGATGGCGCGCGTATAGTCCGCCGCTCCGACCGAGACGCCGCCCGAGGTGACGATGGCATCGGCTTCGCTGCAGGCGCGTTCCAGCGTCGCTCGCAGCGCCGCCGGGTCGTCCCGCACCACGCCGAGATCGATCGCCTCGACGCCGAGCCGGCTCAGCATGGCTTGCAGCGTGTAGCGGTTGCTGTCGTAGACGCAGCCAGGATCGAGCGGCTGCCCAAGCGAGCGCAATTCGTCGCCCGTGGAAAAGAATGCCACGCGCAGGCGGCGCTTTACCGCGACGCCGGCGATGCCCAACGAGGCGAGCAAGCCGATGTCGGCAGGGCGCAATACCTTGCCTGCTGCGAGCGCGATCGAGCCGGCACGCAAGTCTTCGCCGGCCCGGCGGCAATTGGCGCCGGCTTGCACGATGCGTGGCGCGAGGCGAATCGCTTCATCGGAAGCGGCGGCCACCAATTCTTGCGGCACCACGCAATCGCAGCCTGCCGGCAGCACGGCGCCTGTCGTGATCAGTATGCATTCGCCGGTATCCAGTGTGCCGCCATAAGGGCGGCCGGCCAATGCGCTGCCAGCCACGCGCAGGCTTGTCTCTTCGTTGCCGGCGATGTCGGCGGCGCGCAGCGCGTAGCCGTCCATCGCCGAGTTGTCGTGCTGAGGCACGTCTATCGGCGAGACGACGTCCTCGGCCAATATGCGGCCCAGAGCGTCGCGCAGTGCGACTTGCCCGGTCTCGGCAATCGGCACAAGCCGGCGCAGGATCGCCTGCTTCGCCTCGTCCACGCGCAAGGCCGGATTCATTGTCGTGCCTCTTGATAGTCGCGCAGCTCGGCCAGGCTGTTGATGTTGCGGAAGGCGGCGGCATCGTCGAAATGCACTTCCACCGATTTCAACGTCGCAAGCCAGCCGCTTACCTTGCGCCCTCCGCATTCAAGATGTGCTTGCAGGTGCGGCAGCAAACTGGCACGCATCAGGCAGCATGCCGGGTGGGTGCGGTGCGTTACGCCGCCGCCTGTTGCGGCGAAGGCCAAGCCAGCGTCCGACTCGACCAGGGCAGCGGCCAGGCGCGCCACCAAGTCGGCCGGCAGGCCGGGACAGTCGCAAGGCACGCAGGCAAGCCAGGGCGTGGCACAATGAGCCAGCCCCGCGTGGATGCCGGCCAAAGGGCCGGCATAGCCGGGAAAGCCGTCGCCGAATACGGGCGCGCCGAATGCGCGGTATTGCTCGGTATTGCGGTTGGCGCTGATGCAAACGCTGCCGACTTGCGGCCGCAGCCGCTCAAGCGCATGCAAAGCCAGCGGCTTCCCGCCCAACGGCTGCAAACCCTTGTCGCTATCGTTCATGCGCGAGCCGCGTCCGCCGGCCAGGATCAAGCCGGTGATGTCGGCGGGAGGAATCGATTGCCGCATCTTAGCCGCCGATGTAAGACATTTCCACGCGCGGCGCGGCCGGCAAGTCTTCGGTCTGTGCGGTGCGCAGGGCGGAATAGCGGTCCTCGCGAGCGCGCCAGACATGGGCGATGGCGTTGGAGATTTCGGCATCGCTCTTCCCGCTGCGCAACAGCGCGCGCAAGTCGTGGCCTCCCGTCGCGAACAGGCAGGTGTAGAGCATGCCTTCGGTCGAAAGCCGGGCACGGGTGCAACTGCCGCAAAACGCCTGTGTCACGGAAGAGATCAAGCCGATCTCGCCGCTGCCATCCTGGTAGCGCCAGCGGCCGGCTGTGTCGGACAGATGCGGGCGCGGCACTTCGATCAGGGGCATTTCGCTGTGGATGCGGCGCAGCACCTCGGCCGATGGCACGACCTCGTCCATCTTCCATCCGTTGGAAGCGCCCACGTCCATGTATTCGATGAAGCGCAAGACGTAGGGAGTATCCTTGAAACGGCGCGCCATGGGCAGAATTTCCTGGTCGTTCATGCCGGCCTTGACCACCATATTGATCTTGATCGGCCCGAGCCCCGCTTCGTAAGCCGCATCGATGCCGCGCAAGACTTCGGCCACCGGGAAATCGACGTCGTTCATGCGCTGGAACACGGATTCATCGAGCGCATCGAGCGACACCGTCACGCGCTTCAAGCCCGCTTCCCTCAAAGCCTTGGCCTTGCGCGCCAGCAGCGAGCCATTGGTGGTCAAGGTGAGGTCGAGCTCGCGTCCATCCGGCGTGCGCAATTCGGCCAGCATGGCGACCAATTGTTCGATATTCTTGCGCAGCAGCGGCTCGCCGCCGGTCAGCCGCAATTTTTCCACACCATGCGCGGCGAACAGGCTGGCGGTGCGGACGATCTCCTCGAAGCTCAGCAGCGAGCTGTGCGGCAGGTAGGCATAGTCGCTGCCGAAGGTTTCTTTGGGCATGCAATAGATGCAGCGGAAATTGCAGCGGTCGGTGACCGAGATGCGCAAGTCC
>DASVYZ010000046.1:0-1906 GCA_036391935.1 Burkholderiaceae bacterium
CCTTCAGGAATTGCACGATTTCGATCAACTCCTCCTTGGCTTCGTCGATCCCGGCCACGTCGTCGAACGTGACGCCGGGCAGCGTTTCCATGTAGACCTTGGCACGGCTCTTGCCGATTTCCAGCATCCCCGATCCGATGCCGAACCCCTTTCCGGACGACGGGCCGCCGCTCAAACGCCGCATCGCGTAAAACCAGACGACAACGAAGATCAAGGTCGGCAATATCCACGAGGCAAGATTGGACAACAAGTGGTTTTCCAGTTCGCCGGCATAATCGACCTTGGCCGCATCGAGATCCTGCAACAGGGCGGGGTCGGCAATCCGCACGGTGCTGAAAGCGCGATTGCTCCCGCCTGTGCGCTGGATGTCGGCAATTTTTTCCTTGGGCAGCAAATTGCCCAAGTCCTCATTCTTGATGGTGCCCGAGATTTCCAATTCCTGGACCGTCACCTTGTTGAGCTTGCCCGCTTTGAGCAAGGTCTTGAATTCGCTGTAAGTCAGCACTTCGGTGCGATTGCCGCCGATGAAGGCCGACACCGCCATCACGAACAATAGCGGAAGCAGGGAATACCAAAGCAGCGATCGAATCCAGTCTTTTTCCATGGAACGATTATCGGCGGCGGCGGCCGACCCATTCTTGACACAAATCAAAAAGACTCAGCTTGCCGCACCCGTCCGCAGATGCCGGCGCAAGCCCTCCAGCACCGGGCCGCGCAATGACGGCCATTCCCGCATCGCGTCGAGGCGGACCGCGTGTGCCGTCTCGTCCGCGCCGAGCGCATCCTGGCCCAGGATTTGCCGTTCCAGCACGGCCTGGTCCGCGTCCGACGCATCCGCCCCATGCTGTTTGCGCGAGGCAAGCCGACGGGCCAATTCGTCGGGCTCGGCTTGCAAGCTGAGAAAAACGTAGGGAATATTGCGGCGGCGCGCAAACTGCGCAAACAGCTCGCGCTGCGTTCGGCGCAAAAATGCCGCATCGACGATGACGCCGAACCCGCCGTCGATCGCGAAACCGGCCAATTCGAGCAGGCGCTCGTAGTTGGCGTCGATGGCCTGGCGCGAATACGAGACAGCCGATGTGCCGCCGCGCTTGCGTTCCACGTCGGAGCGGATGCGGATCGCGCCGGTTTCCGCGAGCAAGGCCGTCGATATCGTGGTCTTGCCGGTGCCGGAAAGGCCATGCATCAGGATCAGCCACGCAGGAGCCGGAAGCGCGCATTGGGCCGCGAAATCGATATGCTCGCGGTAACGCGCATAGCTCTCGTCGGGCAAGCGCGCCGCGCCGGCCCGGCTCAACAGCGCCACCTCGGCGCGCACCAGCGCGCGGTAGGCCATGTAAAAGCGCAACAAGGGCAAGCCGGCGTAGTCGCCGGTCGCCTCGAAATAGGCGTTGAGGAAACGGTGGGCATAGTCGCTCCTGCCGCGCACGTGCAAGTCCATCGCCAGAAAGGCGGCATCGTTGACCACGTCGATCCAGCGCAATTCCTCGTTGAACTCGATGCAATCGAACAGCCGCGGCTTGCCGTCTTGCATGACGATGTTTTGCAGGTGCAGATCGCCATGGCATTCCCGGACCTGCCCGTTCTTTCTGCGCGCTTCGATGAGGGATCGCCTGGACTGGAATTGCGCTTCCATCCATTGCTCCAGGCGGGCCAGCTCCTGCAAGTCCGCCCGGTCGCGCAACAGCGGGCGGACGACCGCGAAGCTCTTGCTCACCCAGCCGTGGATGTTCGCCGCGCCGCCGAGCCTGTCGTCGGGCGGCGACGAGTCGCATTCGCTGTGGAACCGCGCGAGCTCGGCCGCCATCGCGTCCACGTCGGCACCGCTCAGCCCGCCGCGTTCCAGCACGCGCGAGGCGAGGCAGTCCTGGGGAAACTCGCGCATCTTCACCGCGTATTCCAATGC
>DASVYZ010000047.1:0-1523 GCA_036391935.1 Burkholderiaceae bacterium
ATACCGGTACGCAGGGCGGATCTTCGCAATGCAGGCAGCTCTTCGGGAAGTGCACGGTTTCGGTATGCGGGAAACTGCCGACCTCGAAAGTCTGTACGCGGTTGAAGAAGGTGCCGTTCGGATCGGCTTCGTACGGGTTGCAGTCGACCAGCGAACCGGCGGAACCCGAAGTGTTCCACTGCTTGCAATTGGTCACGCAGGCATGGCAGCCTACACAGGTATTCAAGTCGATGACGAGGGCCAACTGGGTCATTGGCGTTTCCCTTTCTTGCCGGCAAACCAGGCCTGCCAGCCCATGGCACGCTGCTTCATGCCCGGCACCGGCTGCATGGTGTCGAATTGCGGGTAGCTTTCTTCCGCCTCGCCTGCCGCGGCCGGGTAGATGCGCACGCGCACGTCATACCAGGCGGCCTGGCCGGTGATCGGGTCGGAGTTGGAATGACGCATGCCGTTGGCATTGTCGCGCAGTTCTTCCGAGATCAGATGGTTGAGCAAAAAGCCCTGTCTGGACTCGTTGGCGTCGCCGCTCAGGTTCCAGGCGCCGGACGCTTTGCCGATCGCGTTCCAGGTCCATACCGTGCCGGGTTCCACCGACTCCGAATAGCGGCACATGCAGCGCACCTTGCCCCATTGCGATTCCACCCACATCCAGCCGCCGTCCTCGATGCCGGCATCACGCGCGGTCTTGGCGTTCACGTACAGGTAGTTGTAGGTGTGGATCTGGCGCAGCCAGGCATTCTGCGAATCCCACGAGTGATACATCGCCATCGGGCGCTGGGTGATCGCATTCAGCGGGTATTTCTGCAGGTCGCTCTGGTCGTCTTCGAGCGGTGCATGCCAGAACGGCAGCGGGTCGAAATAGGTGGCGACGCGTTCGCGCAGTTCGGCCGGCGGCTGCTTGCCGGGGCGCTTGCCCTGTGCCGCCAGGCGGAAGCTCTGCAGGATTTCCGAATACATGTGGATCACGATGGGGTCGTTGTCGCGGCGCATGCCGGCATGTTGCGCCCAGTCCAGATATTCCTTGTTCCAGTTGCGCATGTACTGCATTGACGGTGCCAGGTGATAGTGGTGGTAGCAGCCGTTCTTCTCGTACATCTCCCACTGGTTCGGATTGGGGTCGCCGCGCATCGCATTCTCGCCGTTCTTGCCGCGCCAGCCGGTGAGGAAGCCGATGCCGGAACCCGGTGCGGTTTCGTAATTGACGACGAAATCCTTGTAGCCGGCGAATTTGCGCGAGCCATCCTCCTTGGTGAAGGCCGGCAGCTTCAGGCGGCCGGCCAATTCCACCAGCACTTCCTGGAACGGCTTGCACTCGCCGGTCGGCGGCAGCACCGGAATGCGCACCGAGTCGACCGGGCCGTCGTATTCCGAGATCGGGCGGTCGAGCATGGACATGCAGTCGTTACGCTCGAGGTAAGTGGTGTCGGGCAGGATCAGGTCGGCAAACTCGGTGGTCTCGGACTGGAATGCGTCGCACACCACAATGAACGGAATCTTGTATTCGCCGTCCGCATTCTTGTCGG
>DASVYZ010000048.1:0-4417 GCA_036391935.1 Burkholderiaceae bacterium
AGCCATCATGGATGCCGCCAATGAAGTCGGCGCGCCGGTGATCATGCAAGCCTCCGCCGGCGCGCGCAAGTATGCGGGCGAAGCCTTCCTGCGCCACATCATCTCGGCCGCGGTCGAGGCCTACCCCCATATCCCCGTCGTGATGCATCAGGACCACGGCCAGTCTCCGGCGGTGTGCATGGCGGCGATCCGCTCCGGCTTTTCCTCGGTCATGATGGACGGTTCGCTGCAGGACGACGGCAAATCCGTTGCTTCCTACGAATACAATGTCGAGGTGTCGCGCAAGGTTGTCGAATTTTCCCATGCCATCGGCGTGACGGTGGAAGCCGAACTGGGCGTGCTCGGATCGCTCGAAACCATGAAGGGCGACAAGGAGGACGGCCACGGTGCCGAAGGCACGATGACGCGCGAGCAGCTCTTGACCGACGTCACGCAAGCCGCCGACTTCGTCAAGCTGACGCAATGCGATGCGCTTGCAATTGCCATCGGCACTTCGCACGGTGCCTACAAGTTTTCGCGCAAGCCCACGGGCGACATCCTCGCCATCGACCGCATCAAGGAAATCCATGCCCGCATTCCCAACACCCACCTGGTCATGCACGGCTCCTCCTCGGTGCCGCAGGAATTGCTGGCCGAGATCCGCCAATTCGGCGGCGACATGAAGGAAACCTATGGCGTGCCGGTCGAGGAAATCCAGGAAGGCATCAAGCACGGCGTGCGCAAGATCAATATTGATACCGACATCCGTCTGGCGATGACCGGCGCCGTGCGCCGCTATCTGGCTGAAAATCCTTCCAAGTTCGATCCGCGCGACTTCTTGAAGCCCGCGCGCGAAGCGGCCAAGCAGATCTGCAAGGCGCGCTATCTGGCATTTGGTTGCGAAGGCCAGGCCGGCAAGATCAAGACGCTGTCGCTGGAAAAGATGGCTGAGCGCTACAAGAAGGGCGAATTGGCTCAAATCGTTAACTGATGGCGCAATAACCGATAGGCAGGGTGCAACAAGCACCCTGCGTTTTTTTTTTGACCTATGACTACGCTACTGCAATCGAACATCCATTCCCTGCCTTTGCTTGGACGCGGCAAGGTGCGCGAAAACTATGCCGTCGGCGACGACAAGATTTTGATGGTCACGTCCGACCGGCTCTCGGCCTTCGACGTCATCATGTCCGAACCGATTCCCGACAAGGGCCGCGTGTTGAATCAAATGGCCAATTTCTGGTTCGGCAAGCTGGGCCATATCGTGCCCAACCACTTGACGGGGATTGCGCCGGAATCGGTGGTGGCGCCGGACGAGGTCGATCAAGTCAAGGGCCGTGCCGTGGTGGCCAAGCGCTTGAAGCCCATTCTGGTGGAAGCCGTGGTGCGTGGTTACATCATCGGTTCGGGCTGGAAGGATTATCAGCAGACCGGCGCCATTTGCGGCATCAAGCTGCCCGCCGGCCTGCGTCTGGCCGACAAGCTGGCCGAGCCGATCTTCACGCCGGCGGCCAAGGCGGAGATGGGCGAGCATGACGAAAACATCAGCTACGAAGACGTGGAGAAGCGCATCGGCGCCGAGCTGGCCGCCAAGATTCGCGACGTGTCGATCCGCCTGTACAAGGAAGCATCCGAATACGCGGCCACGCGCGGCATCATCATCGCCGACACCAAGTTCGAGTTTGGCCTCGATGACCAGGGCGTGCTGCACCTGATGGATGAAGCGCTGACGGCGGACTCTTCGCGCTTCTGGCCTGCCGAATCGTATCAGGTCGGCATTTCGCCGCCTTCCTACGACAAGCAATTCGTGCGCGACTATCTCGAGACCATCACGAGCTGGAACAAGACCGCGCCGGCGCCCAAGCTGCCCGACGAGGTGGTGCAAAAGACCGCCGCCAAGTACCGCGAAGCGCTTGAGCGCCTGACCGGCGAGACGGTGAAGGTGTGAGACATGAAGCATAACAAAGCAGGCGCCGTGGTCGGCGTGGTGATGGGCTCTTCCTCGGATTGGGACGTGATGCAGCATGCCGTCACGGTGCTGCAGGAATTCGGCATTGCCTTCGAAGCCCAGGTCGTGTCGGCGCACCGCATGCCCGACGAGATGTTCGAGTATGCGGCGACGGCGCGCGCGCGCGGTTTGCGCGCCATCATCGCCGGCGCCGGCGGCGCCGCCCATTTGCCCGGCATGATTGCGGCCAAGACCATCGTACCCGTGCTCGGCGTGCCGGTGCCTTCCAAGTATCTGCGCGGCGAAGACTCGCTGCTATCCATCGTGCAAATGCCCAAGGGTATCCCGGTCAATACCTTTGCCATCGGCGAAGCCGGTGCAGCCAATGCGGCACTCGCTGCCGTGGCCATGCTGGCAGCGACCGATGAAGCGCTCGCTGCCAAGCTGTTGGCCTATCGCGACAAGCAAAGCCAGGTCGCGCGCGACATGACGCTGCCGGTTTGAGGGTAGCGACGATGACCAACGAAGAACGCCACGCCCACCTGCCCAACGAATCGGACCAGACCTGGCTCGGCATCATGGGCGGCGGGCAACTGGGCCGCATGTTCGCCCACGCCGCGCAAGCCATGGGTTACAAGGTCGCGGTGCTGGAACCGCAGCCGGACAGCCCGGCTGGACAGGTGGCGGACAAGCAATTCGAAGCAGCCTATACCGATGAAAAAGCCTTGGCCGATCTGGCTGCGCTGTCCGTGGCCGTGTCGACCGAATTTGAAAACGTGCCGGCGCAAAGCCTCGAATTTCTGGCCGAGCGCAGCTTCGTCGCGCCCGGCGCGGAAGCGGTGTCGATTGCGCAAGATCGCGTGCGCGAAAAGCAATTCTTCACACGTGTGGCATTGGAAAGCGGCGCGCGCGGCGTGATGCCGGCACCGCACGCCGTGATCGAAGATGAGGAGGGGTTGGACAAGGTCGATGGTTCGCTCCTGCCCGGCATTTTGAAGACGGCGCGCATGGGCTATGACGGCAAGGGCCAGGTGCGCGTCAAAACCGTCGATGAGTTGAAGACTGCCTTCGCAGGCATGGGCGGCGTGACGTGTGTGCTGGAAAAGATGCTGCCGCTGGCGTATGAAATCTCCGTACTCGCCGCGCGCGGTGTCGACGGCGAAGCGGTGGTGTACCCGATCGCCGAAAACGTGCACCGTGACGGCATCCTGTTTACCACCACGGTCCCGAGCCCGAACGTGTCGGCCGAAATTGCCGGGCGGGCGCAGGAGGCCGCGTTGACCATCATCGCCGAACTCGGCTATGTCGGCGTGTTGTGCATCGAATTCTTTGTGCTCAAAGACGGCAACCTGGTGGTCAATGAAATGGCGCCGCGACCGCACAATAGCGGCCACTACACGATGGATGCCTGCGTCACCAGCCAGTTTCAGCAACAGGCGCGCGCCATGGCGCAATTGCCGCTGGGCGATGTGCGCCAGCATTCGCCGTCCGTGATGCTCAACATCCTGGGCGACGTCTGGTTCGGGCAGGATGGCAAGGTCCGTGAACCGGCTTGGGACAAGGTGCTGAAATTGCGCGGCGCGCACCTGCACCTGTACGGCAAGGCCGAGGCAAGGCGTGGCCGCAAGATGGGCCACGTGACCTTCGTCGCGGTAACACTGGAAGAGGCGCAAGCCAATCTGCGTGCCGCCTGCGCCATCCTGGGCATTCCTGCCTGAGATGGCGACAGAAGACGCTATCAAGGTCGCTGCGCGCCTGCTCGAAGCCGGCAGCCTGGTCGCATTTCCCACCGAGACGGTGTACGGTCTCGGCGCCGATGCGGAAAATCCGCAGGCGGTGGCGGCGATCTATGCAGCCAAGGGGCGGCCGTCGAACCATCCTGTGATCGTCCATCTGGCGCCGGAAGCCGATCTGTCTTATTGGGCGGCCGAGATTCCTGAATATGCGAAAAAGCTCGTCGCCGCATTCTGGCCCGGCCCGCTGACCCTGATCCTGAAGCGCGCCGCACACGTTCCCGCAGCCGTATCGGGCGGGCAGGACAGCATCGGCTTGCGCTGCCCTTCCCACCCCGTGGCGCAAGCCTTGCTGCGCGAATTCAAGGGGGGCAAGGGCGGCGTGGCCGCCCCTTCGGCCAACAAGTTCGGCCACGTCAGCCCGACCACGGCACAGCACGTGCGCGACGAATTCCATGACGAACTGCCTTGCATCCTCGACGGCGGACAAAGCGAGGTCGGTATCGAATCGACGATTGTCGATCTTTCTCGCGGCGGCGTGGCGCTGTTGCGCCCGGGCGGAATCGGGGCGGAGCGGATCGAAGCGGTATTGGGCGTAAAGCCCGCCGCGCCCGACGCCACCGCACCGCGCGTGTCCGGCGCGCTCGAGTCGCACTACGCGCCGGCTACGCCGGTGGTTGTGGTGCAGATGGACCGGTTGGCGGACGCGGTGGTGCAATTGCGTGCGGCGGGCAAGCGCGTGGTGACCATACAACGGGAA
>DASVYZ010000049.1:0-2604 GCA_036391935.1 Burkholderiaceae bacterium
GGATTTTCAATCCTCTGCTCTACCGACTGAGCTACCGGGCCAAGACGCGAGATTATAGCAGGGTTGGTGTGAATTGCAAGCCAAGGGCGCGAATTATTATTTCCCGGGGCTATAATGGCCATTCCAGCCGGATCGGCTTCATTTCCTTATCTTTCATGCATCAAGCCAGCGATATCTGCGTAGTGGGCAACGGCGCCGTCGGCAAGGCGATGGCTTTGGGTTTTGCCCAGGCCGGCAAGTCGGTGACCTTGCTCAGCCCTGCGTCGGCGCCGGCCGGCAATGCGCAGGAAAGCTGGGATGTGCGCGTGTATGCCCTGAACCACGTGGCGCAGGGGCTATTGTCGCGCCTGATGGTGTGGGATGCGCTCGATGCGGCGCGGATTGCGCCGGTCGAGGCGATGGCGATAGCGGGCGATGGCGGCGCCAGTGCAGGCAAGCTCGGTTTCGATGCTTATGGGGCGCGTGTCGGCGCCCTGGCCTGGATCGTGGAAGACCGCAACCTGAACCAGGCGCTGGACGCGGCCTTGCGGTTTACACCCAAGGTGAAGCAGGTAGCAGGGCGTGCCGTGGCCTTGAGCCGGGGTGATGTTGCCGGTCTGACCCTGGATAATGGCGATACGCTCGAGGCCCGGCTTGTGGTCGGTGCCGACGGGGCGCAATCCTGGCTGCGCGGCCAGTGCGATATCGGGTATGGCTATCGTTCGTATGGCCAGCGCGGGGTGGTGACCAATTTCGAATGCGAAAAGCCGCATCATGGCACGGCGTTCCAGTGGTTTTGCGGCGCGCAGGGCATCATTGCCTTGCTGCCCTTGCCTGGCAATCGTGTTTCCCTGGTCTGGTCGGCGCCCGATGCGCTGGCCGAGCAATTATTGCGCGAGCCGGCTATCAAGCTGGCTGAGCGCTTGGCGCCCAGGGCTGCGGAGAAGCTGGGGGGCTTGACGCCGGTGCAGCCGGAATCGATCAAGGCCTTTCCGCTCTCATTGCTGCGTCCGCATGCCATGACGGCGGCGCGCGTGGCCCTGGTTGGCGATGCGGCCCACGTGGTCCATCCCCTGGCCGGGCACGGCATGAACCTCGGTTTCGGCGATGTGGAGGCGCTGCTCAAGGTGACCCAAGACGCGTCCGACTGTGGCGATGCGCGCCTGCTGCGCCGCTACGAGCGGGCGCGCAAGGAAGACGTGCTATTGATGCAAGTGGCGACCGACGGCCTGGAGCGCTTGTTTGCCAGCGAGGCCGAACCCTTGCGCCTCCTACGCAATGTCGGCATGAACTTGTTGAATGGTTTGCCGGTCTTAAAGAGGCGCCTGATCACGCAGGCTTTGGGCCGCCCCTTGTCGGCATGACCATGCGCGTACTTGGCCGCCACGGATGAACGGCGCGAAAGCGTCGTCCGAACGGACTGAGGATTTTCCCGTAACGCGCTACAATTCCTGAAACGCTTTGATTTTGGATACCATGAATATTGTGAAGATCGCATTGTCCGCCTTGCTGGTTGCTGTCGCTGCTGTTGCTTATGCCGATAATTCCCCGGCAGCCAAGGGGGCGCCGGCCATGACGCCCGAAGAGGCCAATATCAAACAATTGGTCGAGCAGCGCCTGGGCCAGGGTGCCAAGGTCGATGCGGTGCGCAAGACCAATTTCTCCGGCTTGCCGCTGTATGAAATCCATGCCGACGGCGAGGTGATGTACACCGATGCCACGGCCAAGTATCTCGTGGTCGGCCATGTCGTCGATCTCGTCTCGCACAAGGATTACACCAATGCCAGCCTTGCCGAGCTGAACAAGATCAATTTCAACGATCTGCCGCTGGATTCCGCGATCAAGATGGTCAAGGGCGACGGCAAGCGCGTGATCGCCGTGTTCGAAGATCCGAATTGCGGCTATTGCAAGAAGCTGCGCCACGAACTGGCCGATATGGATAACGTGACGGTGTACACCTTCATGTACAACATCCTGGCAGCCGATTCCTCGACCAAGTCGAAAAACGTCTGGTGCACATCGAACCGCCTGAAGACCTGGGACGACTGGATGGTGAACGGCAAGTTGCCGCCCAATGCTCCGGCCTCCTGTACTTCCACGCCGAACGAGCAAATCTATGCGCTGGGCCAGAAGCTGCATATCACGGGCACGCCGACGATCTTCTTTGCCGATGGCACTCGCACGCCGGGGTTCATGGAGCGCGCCGGGCTGGAACAGAAGTGGTCTAGCTTGCAGTAGGCTTCGGCATGCGCATCTGAGGTGCGCGCGATCAAAACGGCATGGGGTCGCGCGCATGCCGTTTTGTTTTGTACTCGGCCTTTTCCGAAGTCGCCATCGCTTGAGCGGTGCCATACGCGTATTTCGCTCCGGGTCTATAATCGTTCGCGGCAGTTTTTCACGAACGAACATTCCGGGAGCGAGGCATGGTTACTCTGAACATCAATGGGCGCGATACCGAGGTGGATGCCGATCCGGCTACGCCCATCCTCTGGGCCTTGCGCGACAACCTGAACATGACCGGCACCAAGTTCGGCTGCGGCATGGCGTTGTGCGGCGCCTGCACGGTGCATCTGGACGGCCAGGCAATCCGTTCCTGCATCACGCCGATCTCGGCTGCCGCGGGGC
>DASVYZ010000050.1:0-2038 GCA_036391935.1 Burkholderiaceae bacterium
GGTGTCTTTGCTCGCACAGGCCAAGGACCCGGCGGTGCCGAAGACCATGGTGATGATGGGCGGCCCCATCGACACGCGCCGCAATCCGACGGTCGTCAACGAGTTCGCCATGGGTCGCTCGCATGCGTGGTTCGCGGACAAAGTGATCCATCGCGTGCCGTACAACTATCCGGGCTTCATGCGGCGCGTGTATCCGGGCTTTCTGCAGCATCTCGGCTTCGTCGCGATGAACGCGGACCGCCACATGGATGCGCACCGCAAGTTCTTCAATCATCTGATCGTCGGTGACGGCGACAGCGCGGCAGCGCACCGGCGCTTCTACGACGAGTACAACGCCGTGCTCGACATGCCGGCCGAATACTACCTGGAAACGATCAAGACCGTGTTCCAGGAATTCCGCCTCCCGCTGGGCACCTGGGAAGTCGATGGCAAGCTGGTGCGCCCGCAAGACATCCGGACGGTCGCCCTGTTTACCATCGAAGGCGAACTCGACGACATCTCCGGCCAGGGCCAGACCCAAGCCGCACACGACCTGTGCACGTCCATCCCGAAGGCCAAGAAGCAGCACTTCACGGCACCCAAGTGCGGCCACTACGGCATCTTCTCCGGCCGGCGCTGGCGCGAGATCATTTCGCCCAAGATCACGGCATTCATCGAAGCGAACTCCTGATTTTCTGCATTACCCAAAAAGCCGCTCGACTTGCCGTCGAACGGCTTTTTGTTTGGCCGATGGCATAATCGCTGTCTATGTCGAATTCACCTTCCCTTGCCGGCCGCATCGAGGATGCGTTGCCGCAAACGCAGTGCACGAAATGCGGCTACGCCGGCTGCCGGCCCTATGCCGAAGCGATTGCGGACGGCCAAGCCGAGATCAACCAATGCCCGCCCGGCGGCGCGCAAGGCATCGCGCGGCTGGCCACGCTGCTCGGCAAGCCCGTCATCCCCTTGAACCTCGAACACGGCGTCGAACGCGCGCGCCCGGTTGCCGTGATCGACGAAGCCGCCTGCATAGGCTGCACCCTATGCATACAGGCTTGCCCGGTCGACGCCATCGTCGGTGCGGGCAAGCAAATGCACACGGTGGTAGCCGAACTGTGCACCGGTTGCGATCTGTGCGTGGCGCCCTGCCCGGTCGATTGCATCGCCATGGTTGACGTGACACCCGGCAAGACGGGTTGGGATGCCTGGTCGCAAGAACAAGCCGACGCGGCGCGTGCACGCCACGACTTCCGCAGAGCGCGCCTGCTGCGCGAAAAGGAAGAAAACGATGCGCGCCTGGCGGCCAAGGCCGTGGCAAAGCTTGCCGCCGTGACAAGCGAGGCGGCCATCACGCCGGAAGAAAAAGCGGAAAAGGAACGCAAGCGCGCCATCATTGCCGCCGCCATGGAGCGGGCGCGACTGAAAAAAGAAGAGGCAGAGAGGAACAAATCGTGAACGCCGAAAAACGTAAACTGATCTTCGCCCGCTTGAAGGCCGTCAATCCGCATCCGACCACGGAACTCGAATACACCACGCCGTTCGAATTGCTGATCGCCGTCATGCCGTCTGCCCAGGCAACCGACGTCTCGGTCAACAAGGCCACACGCAAGCTCTATCCCGTGGCCAATACGCCCGCCGCAATTCGGGCCCTAGGTGTCGAAGGCTTGATCCCTTATATCCAGACCATCGGTCTGTTCCGCACCAAGGCGAAGAACGTGATCGAGACCTGCCGCCTCCTGCTTGAAGAGCATGGAGGCAAGGTGCCGCGCACGCGCGAAGCGCTGGAAGCGCTGCCCGGCGTGGGCCGCAAGACCGCCAACGTTGTGTTGAACACAGCCTTCGGCGAACCGACGATCGCGGTCGATACGCACATCTTCCGCGTGTCGAACCGGACGGGGCTGGCGCCGGGCAAGAACGTCGACATCGTCGAGCAGGAATTGCTCAAGACCACGCCGAAGGAATTCATCCAGGATGCGCACCACTGGCTGATCCTGCACGGCCGCTATACCTGCACCGCGCGCAACCCGCAATGCTGGAATTGCGCGATCGCGGATCTGTG
>DASVYZ010000051.1:0-2809 GCA_036391935.1 Burkholderiaceae bacterium
GGATGGCGCCTTGGTCAACCGCAGCCAGCTGGAACAGAACCTGGTGACGGTGGGCAACAAGCTGCCCAAGGAAGATCAGCCTGAAGTGCACGTCAAGCCGAACCGGCTCGTTGAGTACAAGTACGTCGCCGCCGTCATGGCGATGGCGCAGCGTGACAACGTGGCCAAGATCGGCATGATCGGTAATGAACAGTTTGTCGGGAACTAAGCCGTAAGCCGGTGAAAGCCGACGAACCAGTAACCGGCACGCAGCACTTGGCAATAGTAATACCGCGCCCCCCTTTCTTGTCCCTTATAATTGGACGGGTTTGCGGGGGCGCTTGATTTTGTACGTCCCCCAATTGAACTACAGCATAAGAGGCTGTTGCGAAACTGGGGTGGCTAGGCGCTGCGGCGCAGACAGTGCACCAGCACGGCAAGCCGCAGCAACAACGCCACGGCAGTTTCACAGCAGCCTCTAACGGGATGGCGGGCTTGGCCCGCTTTTTATACGGTCTTCGATTGAAAGATATTCACATGCCCCAGTTTCGACTTTCCCACCTGGCCCTCTTGGCTGCCCTGCTCGGCGCTTATGTTGCCCCGACTTTTGTCGAAGGTGCCGCCACCGCGCATGCCGCCGAAACCGTCAAGCCGGAACTCGGCAAGATCCTGAACGCGGCCCAGGACGACATGAAAAAGGGCAAGTACAAGGACGCCCTGAACAAGCTGCACGAGGCCGACGCCGTCGGCGGCAAGACCGCTTACGAGTCCTATCTGGTCGAAGCCACGCGCGCCTCGGCCGCGCAGCAGGCCGGCGACTACGCCACTGCCGCCAAGTCGATCGAATCCGTAATCAATTCCGGCCACGTTACCGGCGCCAACCAGGCCAAGATGGTTCTGGCACTGGGCCAGATCTACTATCGCCAGGGCGATTATCCCAAGGCCATTGTCTGGCTGACCCGTTATCAAAGCGAATCGGGCGACAACAGCAACCATAACCTGCTTGTCGATTCGTATTTCCGCAGCGGCGACCTGGCCAAGGCATTCAAGGAAACCAAGGCCGATATCGCCGCCGAGGAAAAGTCCGGCCGTACGCCGTCGCCCGAACAGCTCGACATGCTGCTGTCCTGCGCCAACAAGTTGAATGACAAGGCTGAATACCTGGCTGCGCTGGAGAAATACGCCGCCTATCGCCCGACCAAGGAAATCTGGGTTGCGCTGCTGGCGCGCCTGGAAAACAAGCAAGGCTTTTCCAACAGCCGCCTCCATCTGGACGTGTTGCGCCTGCGTTCGCAACTGGGCGTGCTGACCTCGGCTTCCGACAACATGGAATACGTCGAGTTGGCCGTGCAAGCCAACTTCCCGTCTGAAGCCAAGAAGGTTGTCGACGCAGCTTTCAAGAGCGGCGTGTTTGGCAACGGCAACGAAGCTGCACGCCAGAAGCGCTTGCAAGACCTGGTCAACACCAAGGTGTCTGGCGACCCCAAGCGCGCCGCCGATGCCGAAGCCGATGCCGTCAAGAACAACAATGGCGATTTGATGCTGGCCACCGGCTTCGACTATGTCACCGCCGGCCAGGCCGACAAGGGTCTGGCACTGATGGAGAAGGGCATCGCCGCCGCCGACCTGAAGCATCCTGACGACGCCAAACTGCATCTGGGCATCGCCTACGCATTAGCCGGCAAGAAAGCCAAGGCGCTGTCGACGCTGAAGTCCGTTGGCGGTACCGATGGCACGGCCGACTTGGCACGCTACTGGATCATGGCGGTCAATCATCCGCTGTAATCACGCATTGACCGGAAAAGCCGCAGCGGCCGCTGCGGCTTTTTTTCGCCCGCATGTTTGAAAGTAACAAAACAACAATGCAAATGCGCTGTTTGGAGCGGCAAGTATTGCAGTGATATACTAGACGGTCGGCCGCCCGGCCGCACAGTGTGGGGCCGTACCGATGTGGGCCTTGCAGTACCCAGGCAGATTGCCCCAGCCCGCCATGGAAACGATGCCCGTGCCGGCATCGCACTATCGACCAAACAAGCACCGAGGAGCGCAGATGACCGCCAAACGCATCGTGACCGTACTGGTTTTGCTGGCCGCCCTGTGCAGCACGGCTTGGGCCGCTCCGCGCAATTTCCCGGCCAACGCCTTGCGCGGCGTGTTCACGGCGACCGTGTACCCGCAAGTCGTGATCAACGGCAAAACCATGCAATTGGCGCCGGGCGCCAAGATCTATAGCCAGCAAAACACGATCTTGATGCACACCAACCTGACCGGCGGCGCGCTGGTGGTCAATTACACGATAGATAACATGGGCTTCGTCAATCGGGTGTGGATCTTGACCAATGAGGAAGCGGCGCTCACGCTGCCGAGCCAACAATAGCAACACGCAACACCAGGCATTTCATGCAAAAGAAAGTATTCATCAAGACCTTCGGCTGCCAGATGAACGAGTACGACTCGGACAAGATGGCCGACGTGCTCAATGCCGCCGACGGCATCGTCAAGACCGACACGCTGGAAGACGCCGACGTGGTCTTGCTCAACACCTGTTCCGTGCGCGAGAAGGCGCAGGAAAAAGTGTTTTCCGACCTTGGCCGCATCCGCGAACTGAAACTCAAGAAGCCCGAGCTCGTGATCGGCGTGGGCGGCTGCGTCGCGTCGCAAGAGGGCGAAGCCATCGTCAAGCGCGCGCCTTATGTGGACGTGGTGTTCGGCCCGCAAACCCTGCACCGCCTGCCCGATCTGATCCACTTGCGCAAGACCAGCGGCCACGCCCAGGTCGATATCAGCTTCCCCGAGATCGAGAAGTTCGACCATCTGCCGCCGGCGCGCG
>DASVYZ010000052.1:0-6531 GCA_036391935.1 Burkholderiaceae bacterium
CGGGGATGGCCTGCGCCTGGATCGGCGTCGGGTGCACATAGCCCTGGTCGGCCAAGGCGCGCAGGATATCGGGAGACAGGCCGAAGTCTTCGAAGCGAACCGTTTGCGCTTCGGGTTTGGTGTCTTGCTGAGCCGCAGCAGCGGCTTGATTTTCTGACATAGCGAATGTGGGGAATTTCTTGCAGCTTCCAAGCGAGCCAGAAACTCCGGGCTTTCTTCAATGAACTAAAAAACGTCGGCGGTTGCTTGGCTTCATGCCTGCACGGCTAACACGATATGCGGCCGCATGCCGGCCACTGCAGCCATATCGACCAGGGTGTCGAGAGAAAACAATTCGATCTTGCCGCGCGTCAAATCGGAGATGCGCGGCTGGGTCACTCCCAGCCTGGCTGCAGCTTCCTTCTGCGTCCACCCCTGGACGCGTATCAGTTCGGACAGCTTACCCATCAATTCCGAACGCGCGGCGACACTGGCCTCGACGTCGCTGTTGTGCAACTTGTTCAAGCTTGACTCTCGTTTTTGCAATACGGCGACGCGATTATACAAAATTTTGTATAGATCGGCGCAAAATCAAGGCGGGAACCCCACAGCATACAGTTTCAGCCGAAGAAGCCCGGAAGGGGCGGGTCCTCGTCGTCGATCTTGGTCTTGCTCTTGGAATATTGGCGCTCGGCCAATTCACGGGTCCTGGCAATCTTGCGTTGTTGCTCAGTCTCTTGATGAACCTGCTTCACAGCACGCATGTCGAATTCCTTGGGCTTGAGCACGTGGACGATGACGGCGGCCGCGGTCAAGGCAACGCAAATTGCTACTACTATCCAGAACCAGATCGGCATGGCCCGCTCCTGAACAACACGCCCATCAGGCGCATCTGCCAAGGGAAGCTCATGGTCGTTTTGCGCGCCGCAAACAAGCCTATGGCTGCCCCAGGCACCGCATAGCGCCGCGCCAGGCCTTCGCCCAAGCCGCTGCTGACTCCCGTGATGAATACGTTCATGCCCTCTCCCCGGTCAATGGAATGTGCCGGATACTATGCCGGATGCCCGTGCATGCCGCAAAGTTGCCACGTCATAAGTATCGCATGGCGTAGTCATAGGCGGCATTGATTTCCTTTGACTTCGCTTCAGCGAGTTCGCGGATTTCTATGCCCAACTGGGCCACCTTGTCGGGATGATACTGGCTGATCTTGATCTTGTAGGCGCGCTCGATTTCTTCGCGTGTAGCGCCATGTGTCACTTCCAGAATCAGGAACCAGCGCTCAGCCAATGGAAGCTCGTGGCGGTGGGCCTGGTATTGTTGCTGCTCCTGGCGCCGCTGATGCCGTTGCTGCTCCTGTTGCCACTGCTGCCGTTGCTGTTGCCAATGCTGTTGCTGCTGCTCTTGTTTCTGCCGCTGCCAATTCTGCTGCAGCCCATCCCAGAAATGCAGCGGCGACTTGAAGCGAGGCCTGACACCCAGGGCCAGCATAATGAAGATCACGCAAAACCCGATTGCCACGCAGCCGATCAGGGCCAGCCATTCCGCTAAATTCATGCATCCATCCTACCTGCCGAAACGGCGCCACGCTTGCGGCGGCGCCTTTTGCATGGGCTCCCCTCCATCCATCTCGTCCGCCATCCGACCGTCCTTGCCGATACGCAATGCAGGCGGCCCGGCCACGCTGCCGTCAAGCCGGCCGCCTGGGCAACTGCGTCAGCCTGGCTGCTTCGTGGTACGCAGATAAGGCTTGATGGTCTTGAAGCCGGGGAAGGATTTTTCCGCTTCTTCATTGCTGACCGCCGGTGTGATGATCACGTCTTCGCCGCGCTTCCAATTCACCGGGGTGGCGACCTTGTACTGGGCGGTGAGCTGCATCGAATCGAGCACGCGCAGGATTTCGTCGAAATTGCGGCCCGTGGTCATCGGATACGTCAGCATGAGCTTGATGCGCTTGTCGGGGCCGATGATGAACACCGAGCGCACGGTAGCGTTGGTGGCGGCGGTGCGGCCTTCCGAGGTGCCGGCTTCATCGGCCGGCAGCATGTTGTACAGTTTGGCAACGGCCAGATCGGTATCGCCGATCATCGGATATTTGACGGCGGCGCCCTGGGTTTCTTCGATGTCGGCAGCCCACTTCTCGTGGTTCTCGACGGGATCGATGGACAGGCCGATCAGCTTGGCGTTGCGCTTGGTGAATTCCGGTTCGATCTTGGCCATGTAGCCCAGTTCCGTGGTGCAAACCGGCGTGAAATCCTTGGGATGGGAAAACAGGATGGCCCACTTATCGCCGATCCAGGTATGGAAATCGATAGTGCCTTGCGTGGTCTTTGCAGTGAAATTCGGTGCGAGGTCATTGATACGTAGCGACATGGTGATCTCCTATGGGGTGCATGTAAAGCCAAGTGAAACGAACCGGCCGAAAGCCTGTCGGCATATCGGCGAAAGGAAGCTGCAAAACCATAAGCATAACAGTTGATCGGCCCGGGCAAAACGGCAATCTCGGCTGTTCGTTTCGATGAGGAAACAATTCCGCATTCGACCGCTCATCCCGCGAAAGCCGCATTTCATCGCACATCGCTTTGTGCCCCGGCGCGATGCCGCTATCGTACAACGGTGCAAGAACAAAACCGCCAGGCTACTCTTCATCAAGTTGAGGAGAATCCGCCGACAATATGGAGAAGAACCACTCATGAAGAGACTGCTGATCGGCGCTGCGCTCGCCGCCGCCTTCCCCATTACCCAGGGCCACGCCGCCGAAAACGAACTTGGCCCCGACAAACCGTTCTCCTTCGCTGCCGCCTGGGGCCGCCTGCCCAAGAACGTGGTGCCGGCCGATTACACGCTCGCCATCGAACCCGACATCGCTTCACACGTGGTGCGCGGCAAGGAAACAGTCAGGCTCGATTTCCGCGACACTACCGACACGGTGCAATTCAACAGCCTGAACCAGATCTTGAGCGAAGTGCGCTTCGACGGCAAGCCGGTCAAGCGCACCGATAGCGACAACGACAAGCAACTGACCACCATCACCCTGACCAAGCCGGCCAAACCCGGGCCGCACACGCTGAGCTTCCATTTCAGCGGTGTGCTGGAAAACCGCCCCTTCGGCCTCTATTCGCAAAGCTTCGACAAGCCCGACGGCAGCAAGGACGTGATCGTTTCTTCCAAGTTCGAGGCCACCGACGCGCGCCGCATGTTCCCGTGCTGGGACGAGCCGGCCTTCCGCACCAGCTTCACGCTGAGCGCGACCGTTCCCGCCGCCTGGGCCGCAGTCTCGAACATGCCGATAGCGAAGCGCACGGTCAAGGGCAACCGCGCAACCGTCACCTTCGCCCGCACGCCGAAGATGCCGACCTATCTGCTCGAATTCAGCGCCGGCGATCTGGCCGCCGTAACAGATGGCGGCGGCAAGACTGCCCTCAGTGTCTGGGCCGTGCGCGGACAGGAAAAGGACGGCGCGGTGGCGCTGGCCAACGCCAGGCAAATCCTGGCCGACTACAACGACTATTTCGGCGTCGAATTCCCGCTGCCCAAGCTCGATTCCATCGCCACGCCGGGCGGCTTCACCGGCGCCATGGAAAACTGGGGCGCCATCACCTACAACGATCAATTGCTGCTCGTCACCCCTTCTTCCACAATCAGCGACAGGCAAAACGTCTACAGCGTGCAGGCGCATGAAATGGCACACCAGTGGAACGGCGACCTCGTCACCATGGGTTGGTGGGACGATCTGTGGCTCAATGAAAGCTTCGCTTCCTGGCGCGGCGAAAAAGAAACCGACATGCGCAATCCAATCTGGAAATGGGGAGAGCTGCAAGACGGCAACAAGGAGTTCGCCATGGATGCCGACGCGCGCCTGACCGCGCGCGCGATCCGCCAACACGTCAACAACGAGCTCGAAGCACGCAGCGCCTTCGACCCGCAAATCACCTACGCCAAGGGCCAGGCCGTACTGCGCATGTTCGAAGCTTACCTCGGCCAGGACGTATTCCGCGACGGCGTGCGGCGCTATATGAAGGCGCATGCCTTTTCCAACGCCACCAGCGCCGACCTGTGGAACGCACTCGACGCCGCCAGCGGCATTGACGTCGGCGCCATCGCCGCCGACTGGACCACCAAGCCCGGCTTCCCCCTGGTGACGGCGACGGCAAGCTGCGATGCGGCAAACAAGCGCACGCTGACGCTAAAGCAACAGCGCTTCCTCCTGCAAGGCGAGGACAAGAACGGCGCCGTGTGGAGTATACCCTTGCAAGTGCGATCCGGCAGCGCCGCAAAGCCGGCCGCAGTGCTGTTCCACAAGAACGGCCAGCAAGTGCCTGCCGGGCAATGCGGCGAAGCCCTGAGCCTCAATGCCGACGTGGTGGGCTATTACCGTGTCGCCTACGACGAAGCCACGCAACAGGCCAACCTGGCGCACTTCGCCGACCTGCCCAGCGGCGACCGCATCGCCCTGCTCGACGATCAATGGGCGCTGGCGCAAGCCGACGCGCACCGTCTGCCCGACTATCTCGCGCTGGCCGCAGCCATGGGCACCGATTTCGATGAGCGGGCCTGGAACCAGATCACCGAAGCCCTGGCCGCCATCGAGGAGGGCGAGCGTGGCAGCAAGGGCCACGACGCCTTCGCCGCCTACGCAAGATCGGTATTGAAACCGCTGGCCGACCGGCTCGGCTGGGACGGCAAGCCCGACGAATTACCCGGCGCGCAAAAGCTGCGCCGCACCGCGCTCGGCGACCTCGGCGCCTGGGGCGACCAGGCCGTGATAGGCGAAGCACGCCGCCGCTTTGCCGCCTTCATCAAGGATCACAGCGCGCTGACGCCGGATGACCAGGGCATGGTGCTAGGCATCGTGGCCCGCAACGCCGACGCCGCAACCTTCGGGCAATTGCACGCACTGGCCAAGGCAGCCAAGAATGAAACCGAGCTGGAACGCTACTACGTCGCACTCATGAAAGTGCGCGAGCCCGAACTGGCCAGGCAGGCCGCCGAGATCGCCTTGTCGAACGAGATTCCGCCGCAAGCCGCCGCCCTGCGTCTGCGCCTCGTCGCCGTGCTCGATCAGGAAAATCCAGCCCTAGCCTGGCAAACCTTCAGCGAAAACCCGGACGCCCTGCTCACCGCCTACCCCCAATACGGCCCCATGATCATCTCGCTGCAGGTGCCGCAGATTTTCTGGAACGCCGTGCCGCTCGACACACTCGAAGCCTGGGTCAGGAAGCGCACACCGGCCGCGATGCGGCCCAACGTGGAGCGCGGAATGGAAGTGGCGCGCTTCAAGTTGGGGGAGAAAATCGCTTTGGTTGGGGCGGCGGATGCGTATCTGGCGGGCAAAACCGGCAAAGCGATGGCGCAGAAGGAATAAACTCCCCCGTCAAGTCACGGGCTACTGCATCAGGTTCAAACCGCTGACGGATATCAACATTGACGTGCCGAAAGCAGCGATGCGATAGGAGATTGCACAGCACGCGCCATAAAGCACCGCTCTTGATGCTGATCAAGTGTCTTGCCATCAAAACACCGTAGTCTGAAGCTTGTTGTCCCGCAGCGCCAAGGTTACGCGCGAGGCGGAACATAGTCGATGAAATAAGCATCTCAAGCGGGGAGGCTTACCGTGGAATACAAGGACTACTACCAGATACTGGGCCTGAAGCGCGATGCGACGCAGGAGCAGATCAAGAAGGCTTTCCGCAAAAAGGCGCGGCAATATCATCCCGACGTTTCCAAGGAAGCCAATGCCGAAGCCTTGATGAAGGAAGTCAACGAAGCCAATGCCGTGCTGTCCGACCCGGAAAAGCGCGCCGCCTACGACCGGCTCGGAAGCACGGGCTACGATGGGCGCGATTTCCGCCCGCCGCCCGGCTGGGACGAGGGATTCGAATTTTCCGGTGAAGGCATGAACGATGCCCAAGCCGCGGACTTCAGCGACTTCTTTGCCGAACTGTTCGGCGGCCGCATGCGCGCCGGCGGCAGCCGCGCCAGGCACGCGAGACGCGGCGAAGATCACCATGCCAAGATTGCGCTCGACCTGGAAGATGCTTATCGCGGCGCGAACCGGACGCTGACGCTGCGCATACCGCGCGTCGATGCCAATGGCCGCGTGGCACTGGCCGAACATACCGTGGCGGTGCAGATACCCGCAGGCGTCTATGAGGGGCAGATGATACGTCTGGCCGGCCAGGGCGGTGCCGCGCCAGGCGGCCAGGCCGGCGACCTGTATCTCGAAGTGCATTTCCACGAGCACCCGCGCTACCGTGTGGAGGGCCGCGACGTGTATGCGACGCTGCCCGTCGCGCCATGGGAAGCGGCGCTGGGCGCGAACGTCAAGGCGCCGCTCCCGACCGGCATCGTCGAAATTCACATACCCGAAGGCTCGCAATCGGGACGCAAGTTGCGTCTCAAGGGCAAGGGCATACCTGGCCCAACGCCAGGTAACCTGTACCTGGTGCTGGAGCTGACGCTGCCGCCCGCCAGCGACCCGAAGGCGCGCAAATTCTACGAAGCCATGGCGAAGGAACTGGCCTTCAACCCACGCCAGTCATTGGGAGTGTGAAT
>DASVYZ010000053.1:0-3747 GCA_036391935.1 Burkholderiaceae bacterium
GCAGCGTCGCGCCGCCATGGCACATCGAAAATGTTCGTGCCGCGAGGCATGCGGCCAAGGAGCCGTCCGGCGTGCGGGCCAGGTATAAGCCGTCCACGTTGTCCGCTGCATAGGTCGCGGGATAACGCTCCCTGAGCGACATCGCCCGGCCGCGCGAGGTGATGAACTCGCGATCGAACAATGCCCACAGCTCCGCGAGATCCCGCTCTTCCGCGACGCGGAAAACGGCGTCCATGGCTACCAGCCGTCGCGTATGCAACGCACCACGCGTTCGCGCGCGGCTTCGTCGACCCACCAGCCACAGGGAATGCTGAGGTTGGCCGCATCGAATTCCGCCGTGCCAGGCAGTTCGGACGGTACACCGCCGAAGCAGCCGTAGCCGTCGTTGCGCAAATGCAGACGCTGGGCGCCGATGCCTTGCGCGCTCAACTTGGCGACCAGGTCGTCGCGGCGTTCAGCCAACAGGGAATAGGTCCAGTAGGCCGATTCTGCATGCGTCTCGCGCCGCAACAGGCGCAAGCCCGGAACGCCGGCCAGGGCGGTTTCGTAGTATGCGCCATTGGCGCGATGCGCAGCCAGGATAGGCCCGATGCCGTCCAGCGCAGCCAATCCCAGCGTTGCCGCCACTTCGTTCATCGGCACGTTGAAGCCGGCCAGCGGAATATCGAGCCGCGGATTCAGGTCGCCGTTGGGCAGGCGCAGGCTGCCCGGCTCGAAGCCGAAACGGCGCAAGCGCGAGGCTTGCTGCAGGCGCTTCGGATCACTGGAAAGCAACGCCGCACCTTCGCCGGTATGGAGCGGCTTGGTCGGATAAAACGAAAAGACGGTGAAATCGGCCGTGCCGCCCAATTGCGCACCGCGCAGGCGCGCCCCCAATGCCTCGCTGGCATCCTCCACCAGCGGCAAGTCGTGCCGCTTGGCGAAATCCGAGATGGCCGCCACCGGGGCGACGTCGCCGGACCAGTGGTAGAGCAGGATGGCCCGCGTCTTCGGCGTCAGCGCGGCGGCGAGATGATGCACCGCCGGCATGCCGGTCAAAGAATCGATGTCATACCAGACCGGCCTGGCGAACAGCGAGGCGATCGGCATCACCGTCGCCGAGCAAGCCAGGGCCGGCGCCAGCACCTCGTCGCCGGGACGCACGCCCAGCGTGTAGAGCGCCAGCATCAGCGCGGCGCTGGCGTCGCTCACGGCCAGGGCTGCGCCTGCCCCCATCCACTGTGCAAAACGCTCCTCGAAGCGCGCCACCTGCGGCCCGCAAGCCAATCTCCCGCTTTCAAGCACGGGCTTGAGCGCGCCATGCGCGGCAGCGGGGGTATGGACCTTGAACAGCGGAACGGCCGTCATCTCACCAGCCCTGGCGCAATGCGTCGGCGATATATTCCCGTTCGGCGGGCCCGATCCACCAGCCGCAGGGGATGTGCAGCATGTCGCGGTAGAACGCGTCGAGCCCGGGCAGTTCCGCGCGGCTGGCTGCGAATACCGAATGCAGGTCGTTGCGCTTGTGCGCCGGCGAACTGGCAATGCCGCGCGCCGCGAGATGGCGCATCAAGCCGTCGCGGTTTTCCGCCAGCACTGTGTAGAACCAATAGGACGGCTCGGCTTTCGCGCTCCATCGGCACAGGCGCAACCCCGGAATGCCGGCGAGAGCGGCATCGAAATAGCGGCCGTTCCCGCGATGCCGGGCGATCACTTCCTCGCGGTAATCCAATTGCACCAGGCCGATTGCCGCATTGACATTATTCATATGGTACTTGTAACCGACCTCGGCCACATCGACCTCGGTGCGCGGTGCCGCGCGATCGATGCCGAACCAGCGGAACCGGCGCCCCCGGGCCAGCAGCGCTTCCACTTCCCCAACCGGGTTGCAGGCCAGCATGCCGCCATCGACCGTGGTCGTATGCTTGATGGCTTGCAGGGAGAACATGACGAATTCGGAATGCACGCCGATGGGCAAGCCGCCATAGCGCGCGCCCATGGCATGCGCCGCATCCTCGATGACGGGAATGCCGGCATCGGCAGCGACCGAGCGCAGGGCATCGAGGTCGAGGGGGATGCCGCCGTAATGCACGGCCAGGATGGCTTGCGTGCGCGGCGTGATCTTTTCCCGCACTGACGATGGGTCGAGGTTGCCGTTTTGCGCGTCGACGTCGGCCCAGACCACCCTGGCCCCCGCATGCAGGATTGCCATGTTGGTCGGCTCGGCCGTCATCGCGGTCGAAATCACTTCGCCGCCGGCCTGCACGCCGGCCAGCACCAAGGCCGTGTGCAGGGCGGCCGTGCCGGAGTAGAACGACAGCACGCCGCTCCGGCGCGGGTCCAGCCCCAGCCCTTGCGCGAAGGCCTGCTCGAACGCGACGACCTCCGCACCCTCCGAAACCTGGCCGCTGTACAACACCTGCTCCAGGCGCGGCATCAGCGCCTCGCGCGGCGGCATGTACACCTTGAAGAGCGGTAGGTTCTGCATCGTGGAACTATGGTCAGAAGTGAGAAAACTCGCCGCCGGCCATTTCCATCTTCTCGAACTCGCTGTCGGCGCGCGCCAGCAATTGCTTGATGTGCTCCTTGCCGACCACGTTGTCGAAGGAACTGTATTCGGAATCGATATCCTTGAGGTTGACCTTGCTCCACCAGGGATGGATCTTGTAATAGGCCCCCATGTCCTCGGTACGTACCAGCTCTTCTTCGGTCAACATGATTTCGTTGAGCTTTTCGCCGGGCAGGAGGCCGATGGTGTCGTACTCGAAGGGCTTGCCCGCCTCTTCGCAGCAAAGCTCGGCCAGATCGACGATGCGCGCCGCCGGCGCCTTGCGCACAAAAATCTCCCCACCTTGCTGATGCTCGGCGGCGTACAGCACCAGGTCGATCGCATCGTTCAGAGTGAGCAGGAAGCGCGTCATGCGGTCGTCGGTGATGGTCAGGCGCCTGCCGGCCGCCAATTGCCCGCGGAAAAGCGGGATCACGGAACCGCGCGAACGCAGCACGTTGCCGTAGCGGACGCAGGCGAAACGCGTACCGCGGTTCAGGCGCGACTGGTTGCCCTTCAATACCAGTCGTTCCTGCAGCGCCTTGGTCATGCCCATCACGTTGACCGGCTTGACGGCCTTGTCGGTGCTGACCATGACGAAAGCTTCCAGCCCGTTGCGCAAGGCCGCATCGACCACGTTCTGCGCGCCGGTCACGTTGGTATGGATCGCCTCGTGCGGAAAATTCTCGCAGGCCGGCACCTGCTTCAGGGCCGCGGCGTGGAACATGACGTTCACGCCGGACATCGCCTCGTCGAGACGGTCGCGATTGCGCACGTCGCCGATGACGAAGGAAAGGTTTTTCAAGCCGCGATAGAACACGCGCATGTCGTGCTGTTTTTTTTCGTCGCGGCTCAGTACGCGCACTTCCTTGGCGCCGAGGTCGAGCAGGCGGCGCACGATGAAGTTGCCGAACGATCCAGTTCCCCCGGATACCAGCACCGTCTTTTGCGAATAGTCCATATGACAAGGCTCTCCCGTTTTGTGCGTCAGGCAGCGGCATGTGATCATGCGCCGCGATGTCGAAAGTTCGATCCCATTCTATATCGTTATTATCCACCCCGCGGAGTTGATGCACATACCGCAATAACGGGGCAAATCCCGGTGTATTTAAAAGCTTTGACGCAACCCTAAAGTTTTCCCAAACCATGCCGATAAGGAGGTGATACGTCGTATTTCGCCCCCTCGCAGCACCCGCCTTTCCGCGTCCGCCTCACCATCA
>DASVYZ010000054.1:0-4583 GCA_036391935.1 Burkholderiaceae bacterium
ACGCGATGCGGGTCGGGATATTGGCCTTGATCAAGCCCGTGATCACGTCAACCGAAGGACGCTGCGTAGCCAAAATCAAATGGATGCCCGCGGCACGCGCCTTTTGCGCGATACGTGCGATCAGCTCTTCGACCTTCTTGCCGACGACCATCATCAAATCGGCCAATTCGTCGATGATGATGACGATGGTCGGCAGCTTTTCCAGCGGCTCGGGCGCGTCCGGCGTCAGGGAAAACGGGTTCGGGATCTTTTCTTCACGCTTTTCCGCGTCGATAATCTTCTGGTTGTAGCCCGCCAGGTTACGCACACCCAGCTTGCTCATGAGCTTGTAGCGCCGCTCCATCTCGCCCACGCCCCAGTTGAGCGCGTGGCCGGCGTGGCGCATGTCGGTCACCACCGGCGCCAGCAAATGCGGAATGCCTTCATAGATCGACAGTTCCAGCATCTTGGGGTCGATCAGGATCAGGCGCACCTGGTTCGGGTCGGCCTTGTACAGGAGCGACAAAATGGTGGCATTGATGCCCACCGATTTACCGGAACCCGTGGTACCGGCCACCAGCAAGTGCGGCATTTTCGCCAGGTCAGCCACAACCGGGTTGCCGGCGATATCCTTGCCCAAGGCCACGGTGAGCGCCGAGGCGCTGTCGTTGTAGACCTTGGAACCGAGGATTTCGGTCAGACGCACGATCTGGCGCTTGGGGTTGGGCAGTTCCAGCCCCATGTAATTCTTGCCCGGTATCGTCTCGACCACGCGGATGGATGTGAGCGACAGCGAACGCGCCAAGTCGCGCGCCAGGTTGACGATCTGGCTGCCCTTGACGCCCGTCGCCGGTTCGATTTCATAGCGCGTGATGACCGGGCCGGGGTAGGCGGCAACGACTTTCGCTTCGACACCGAAGTCCGACAGCTTCTTTTCGATCAAGCGGCTGGTGAATTCCAGCGTTTCAACGCTGACCGTTTCCTGCTTGGCCGGCGGATCGTCCAGCAAGGAAAGCGGCGGTAGGTTGGTGTCGGGCATGTCGTTGAACAGCGAGGTCTGCTTTTCCTTCTGGATGCGCTCGGACTTGGGCACGCTGACGATCTGCGGCTCGATGTGGATGGGCGGCGCCTCCTCGATCTTGGCGCGCTCGTGCACCACGATCTCTTCGCGCTTGACGGCCGCTTCCAGCCCCACCTTGCGGTCTTCGCGCGCGGCGTAGGTGTTACGGATGCCGACCACGGCGCGCTCGATCATTTCGCCGATGCGCTCGGCCACGGCCAGCCAGGAAACGTGGAAGAACAAGGAAAAGCCGATGCCGAACAGGCACAGCAGGAACAGCGTAGCCCCGGTGAAGCCGAAAGCGTTTTGCGAACCATTGCCGATCACGGCGCCCAGCACCCCGCCCGGCGCCAGCGGCAATTGCGCCTTCAAGGTGTACATGCGCAGCGATTCAATGCCCACGCTGCCCAGGATCATCAGGAAGAAGCCGATGCCGCGTATCCACGGTTCCTGGTGGTGCACTTTTTCCGGCTCCTGCTGCAGGATGAATTTTTGCGACAGCCGGCGATAGCCGAGCCAGGACGCGCGCAACAGCATCACGCACCACCACCATGCCGACAGGCCGAACACATACAGCAGCAGATCGGCCAGCCAGGCGCCGACACGCCCGCCCCAGTTCAGTATCCGAGGCTGGATTTGCGAGTGCGACCAGCCCGGATCGACCTTGAAATAGGTCAACAGGATCAGGATCAGGTAGACCGTAAGCATGCCCAGCACGATCCAGCGCGCCTCGGACAAAAGCCGCACCATGCGGTTGGGCAGGGGCGGCGGCGCGGGCAAGTCGGTCTTGCGGGTGTAGGCGGGTGTCGTTTTGCTCATCTATACATGCGTACAATCTTTTACCGAACGTGCCGCTGCGCAAGGCGCAGACCAGCCCGATCAGCTTGATCGACTATAATCTTAACCCGGATGCGGTCGGAAATAACATCCGTGCAATGCACTTTTGCTCATCTGGCATCGAATCAGGCATGGACTGCGCCGGCGGCGTGAAATTCCCCTCGCCGGTTGAACTTTTTCGCCCCGACCGCATATGAACCACACAATTCCACTTTTTACCGTAGGCAATTTATGTCCACTCCGAAGCACGCCAAAGTCTTGATCCTCGGTTCCGGCCCCGCCGGCTACAGCGCCGCCGTGTATGCCGCGCGCGCCAATCTGAACCCGGTCTTGATCACCGGCGTCGAGCAAGGCGGCCAATTGATGACCACCACGGACGTGGAAAACTGGCCGGCCGACCCGGAAGGCGTGCAGGGCCCGGAATTGATGCAGCGCTTCCTGCAGCATGCCGAACGCTTCAATACCGAAATCATTTTCGACTATATCCACACCGCCAAGCTGGCCGAAAAGCCGTTCCGCCTGATCGGCGATTCGGGCGAATACACCTGCGACGCCTTGATCATCGCCACAGGCGCTTCGGCCCAATACCTCGGCCTGCCCTCGGAACAGCATTTCATGGGCAAGGGCGTCTCGGCCTGCGCCACCTGCGACGGCTTCTTCTATCGCGGCCGCGAGGTGGCCGTGATCGGCGGCGGCAATACGGCCGTGGAAGAAGCGCTCTACCTGTCCAACATCGCCTCCAAGGTCACCGTGGTGCACCGCCGCGACAAATTCCGCGCAGAACCTATCCTGATCGACCGCCTGCTGGCCAAGCAGGCCGAAGGCAAGGTCGATATCAAATGGAACCACGTACTGGATGAAGTGACGGGTGACGACAGCGGCGTGACCGGCTTGAACCTGAAATCGACGGTGGACGGCAGCATCACGCCGGTTTCCGTGCACGGCCTCTTCGTCGCCATCGGCCACAAGCCCAACACCAGCATCTTCGAAGGCCAGCTCGACATGAAGAACGGCTATATCAAGACGCGCTCGGGCATCGAAGGCATGGCCACGGCCACCAGCATCCCCGGCGTTTTCGCCGCCGGCGACGTGCAGGACCACGTGTACCGCCAGGCCATCACCAGCGCCGGCACGGGCTGCATGGCAGCCTTGGATGCGCAGCGTTACCTGGAAGAGCACGAGTAAAAACCGGGACGCCACGTAGGCTGGGACGCGTCCCAGCATGGCGGCTCCAGGAAAGGTAAAGCTGGGACACGTCCCAACCTTCGAACTTATCCGATTTTGGCTGAAATCCATGGCCTCATTCAAGAACTTCGGCGACCTCAAGGCGCTGCAAAAAGACCTGAAGGCACAGGAAGAGAAGCGCGCCGCCGAACTGGCAGAGCAAAAACGCAAGGCGGAAATTGCCGAGCGCGAAGCCAACCTGTTCCGCAACGCCGTGGGCAGCGTGCAACCCTTGCCCAACAAGGGCAAGGCGCACTTCCCGCCCGACCAGCCGGCACCGATCGCCCACCAGCATCTGGCCGACGAGCAGGCGGCGTTGATGGAATCGCTGTCCGACGAATTCAGTGTCGAAACGCTGATGGACACCGACGAAGCGCTCAGCTACGCCAGGACGGGTATAGGCAGCGACACCCTGCGCAAGCTGCGCCGCGGCCACTGGGTAATCCAGGGCCAGCTCGACCTGCACGGCATGCGCACCGACGAAGCGCGCGAAGCGCTAGGCGAATTCCTGCGCAATGCCGGCAAGCGCGGCCATCGCTGCGTGCGCGTGATCCATGGCAAAGGCCTGGGCTCGGTCAACAAGGAACCGGTGTTGAAGAACAAGGTGCGCAATTGGCTGGTGCAAAAGGAAGAAGTGATTGCCTTTTGCCAGGCAACCGCGGCTGACGGCGGGGCTGGGGCGCTGGTGGTGCTCTTGAAAGCGCAAAGCTAAAGAATGCAGGGGGAAAAGCCGGAAACGTGCGACGCCCGGCGATTCCACCAAGTGCTACCAACAACTTCCTTTACACATTTGGTGGAATGCGCCTATGGCTTTTCCACCCCACAACCCCGTTGGCATCGCGCCATGACAATGCGACAATTGACCATCGTCAATTGTCCGTATCGCGCATGTCCATCGTCAAACTCATCGAAATCCTCGCCATCCTGGTCGGCGCGTTTTCCGGCTTCATCGAGGCGCGCAGCAAGAAGATGGATGTGGTGGGCGTCTTTATCGTGGCCTTCATCACGGCATTCGGCGGGGGCACGCTGCGCGATGTGCTGCTCGACATCCGTCCGCTGTTCTGGGTGCAACACCAGGAATATGCCATCCTGATCTTCCTGCTGTCGCTGGTGGCCTCGCCCTTGATGCGCACCGTGCGCAAGATCGTGTCCGAGCGCTTGATCGTGGTGGCCGATGCGCTCGGGCTCGGGCTGTTTTCGATCGCCGGCGTATCGGAAGCCTTGAGCGCCAACATGCCGCTCTTCATCGCCTCGATGATGGGCGTGATCACGGGCATCTTCGGCGGCGTGCTGCGCGACATCGTATGCAACGAAATCCCCATGGTGCTGCGCGACGGCAAGCCCTACGCGATGTGCTCCTTCGCCGGCTGCTGGATGTACCTGTTGCTCGACCGCGTCGGCGTCGATGCCAACTTTTCGCTCTGGAGCAGCGCGCTTTTGATCGTCATGCTGCGCCTGCTGACCTGGGCGCACGGCATACGGC
>DASVYZ010000055.1:0-2860 GCA_036391935.1 Burkholderiaceae bacterium
GCTCGACATGCCCGACGCGCTGCCCGGCCTGGACGACAATCCGACCCACTTCACGCACAACATGCAACTGCTGGCGGAACGCCCGATCGATACCCGCGTGCGCTACGACGCCGTTTCCTATACCAGCTATGCGCTCGAAGCCGGCCCGACGCTGGAAAACCGCGCGCGCTGGCTGCTGCTGCCGCCGCACAGCGATCCCAGGGCGCACGAGCTGGCCGCGCGCCTGCGCGCCGAATCGGCCGACGATGCCGGCTACGTCAAGAAGGTGCTGGACTACTTCCACGGCAACCATTTCTCCTACACCCTGCAGCCGCCCGCGTTGGGCACGCATTGGATCGACGGCTTCCTGTTCGATACCCAGGCCGGTTTTTGCGAACACTATGCCGGTTCCTTCACCGTGCTCATGCGCGCAGCCGGCGTGCCGGCACGCGTCGTCACCGGCTACCAGGGCGGCGAACTGAACCCGGTCGACGGCTATCTCGTCGTGGCGCAATCGGACGCCCACGCCTGGTCCGAAGTCTGGCTCGCGGGGCGCGGCTGGGTGCGCGTGGACCCGACCGCGGCCGTCGCGCCCGAACGCATCCAGCAAAACCTCTACAGCGTGGTGCGGCGCACCGGCCTGGCCGGCCTGCTGCCCGGCACGGCCGACCGCGCCAGCCTGTACAACCGCATGCGCTTCGACTGGAGCGCCATCGGCAACGCCTGGAACCAATGGGTGCTCGACTACAACAGCGACAAGCAATCGAGCCTGATCGAATCGGCCGGCTTCGGCAAGGTCGATTGGAGCAAGCTGATCCTGCTGCTCTTCGCCGGCGGCGGCATCGTCATCGCCTTCATGGCGATTCCGCTGCTGGGCAAGCGGCAAAAGCGCGACCCGGTCGACACCGTCTACGACCAGCTCTGCCGCCGCATGGAAAAGCAGGGCCTAGCGCGCGCCATCCACGAAGGCCCGCGCAGCTATGGCGCGCGCCTGGCCGAAGTGCCGGCCTTCAGCGCCGAGCGCAAGGCCGCGCTGGCAAGCTTCTTCGACCTGTACCAAACCCTGCAGTACCGGCGCGACGGCCAGCACGACGCGCGCCACAAACTCAACCGATTGAAATCCCTGCTTAACGAATGCACATGACGTTTTTCTCTTCCCACAACAAACGCAGCACCCTTTCCCTGATCGCCCTGACACTGGCCGCAGCCTTCCCCGCCGCCTGTGCCGACGCCCACACCAAGGCCAAGCACGCCGCCGTGGACAAGCAAGGCGAATACGTCGATTTCAATTCCTGGCAAACGGTGCAGGACTTCACCGCCATGATGGTGCAACAGCACGGCTTCACGCGCACCGAAATCGAAACCATATTCAAGAACACGCGCCATATCGACAGCGCCATCCAGCTCGTCAAGCCGGCCCCGGTAGGCCAGCCCAAGAACTGGCAAGCCTACCGCGCCCGCTTCGTCGAACCGAAACGCATCGCCGCCGGCCTCGCGTTCTGGAACGAGCACGCCGACGCGCTGGCGCGCGCGGAAAAGGAATACGGCGTGCCGGCCGACATCATCGTCGGCATCCTCGGCATAGAAACGCTGTACGGCCAAAACACCGGCAGCTTCCGCGTGATCGACGTGCTGGCCACGCTCGCCTTCGACTACCCTGACACGCCCAACCGCACGGCGCGCATGGATTACTTCCGCAGCGAACTGGAAAACGCCCTGCTGTTCGCAAGGGAATCGAGCATCGACCCGTTCTCGCTCAAGGGCTCCTACGCCGGCGCCATCGGCCTGCCGCAATTCATGCCGGCCAGCATACGCAAATTCGCCGTCGACTACGACGGCGACGGCAAGATCGACCTGCGCAACTCGCCCGAAGACGCCATCGGCAGCATCGCCAACTTCCTCTCCCAGCACGGCTGGCACCGCGGCGAACCGACGGCATTCCCGGCCACGGTGATCACGCCCGTGGAAGACGGCAAAACCGCCTGGACCGCCTACATAGGCCAGGGCCTGGAAGCCAAGTTCGCCCTAAGTGAGCTCGAAGCCGCCGGCGTGCACCCAAGCGTGGAACCGCCGCCCGACCTGCCCTACGGCCTGATCGACCTGCAAAACGGCACGGCACCGACCGAGTATTGGCTGGGCGCGCCGAATTTCTATGCGATTACGCAGTACAACCGGTCTTTCTTTTATGCGATGTCGGTGATTGATTTGGGGCGGGAGGTTCGGACTTTGCGGGATGCGGGGAGGGGGTGATGTCGGGGGTCGCAAAAGAGCCTCTATTGAAAAACGAGTGCGTAAAGGACATCTTCTGGCGACAATCCGAAGGCTGAAATGCCTCGGAACGGGGTCAAGGGGCGGGCGGCGATTTTGGCCGTCCGACGCAGCGAACCCTTGATGCCTCGGGGCCTTGCAGAGGTACATATGCTCGGAAATGGCTGTGGGCGCGGCTTTTGGGCGACCACAGCCATGACGAATAAAGCTGATTCATGATGCACCGCCATTCGACTTCACGCCAAATGCGTTTTCAGATAGGTGTAAATGTTGCCGAAAATCACCCACTCGAAATTCAATAGAGCCGAAAAAGATGACATATTGACTCAATAAGCTGTCATTGCCTTGACATGGTTGATCAGCGATGCTGATGAAGGTGATCGTCTGCGCGGTGAGCGCGCCGGCAGTTGGGCTCGCGGCCAAGCCTGCCACGCTGACTATGGCGAGCGCGAACCGGGCTAGATGGGTCCTGGATTGACGGGCCGCCTTCGGCGCGATTTCAATCACAGATATTTTCTGCGCATATCAGCAGGCAAGCTTCGCATACAAAATACAGCAATTGTGCGTAGTCATTTCCCATGAAGCCTCTTGGGTCGCTGACACAATCATTCCC
>DASVYZ010000056.1:0-2636 GCA_036391935.1 Burkholderiaceae bacterium
CGTCTGTGCTGCGGAGCCGCCTGCACGATGGGGCTGTCGTAGGCCAGCGAGGAAAGCGTCCAGCTTATCGGCAATTCATGGATGATCGAGAGTGCGCCGCCCGAATGGTCATTATCGTTATGGCTCACGATCAAACCGTCGAGCCGGTAAATGCCGCGTGCATGCAGGTATGGCAGGATCACGCGGTTGCCGCCGTCGGACTCGGGCGAGTAGGCCGGACCGGTGTCGTACAGCAAGCGGTGATGCGGCGTCTCGATCAAAACGCCCATGCCCTGCCCCACGTCGAAGGCCGTGATCCAGGCCTTGCCCTCGGGCGGCTGGCTTGCGCCATTGAGCAGCAAGGGCAGCCAGCCGAGCAACCCCAGGACACGCAAAGGCAGGCCGCGCGGCGCCAGCAGCCAGAGCGTGCCCAGCATCGCGCAAGCGAAAATCCAGGGCGACGGCACGGGCGCGGCCCAGACGGCGGCCGGCAGATCGGACAGCCAAGCCAGCAATTGCATCAGCAACGCGATCAAGCCATGCGCCAATTGCAGGATGGGCGCGCCGATCACGGACGGCAACACGCTGCCAACCAAGGCCATTGGCGTCACCACCATGCTCAATACCGGAATCGCGATCGCATTGGCCACAGGGCTGATGATGGAGATTTCGCCGAACAGCAAGACCGTCAACGGCACCAGCCCGAGCGAGAGCCCCAACTGCGTGCGCCCTTCGGCCTTGCACCAGGCCAGGAAGCGCTCGCGCCGCTTGCCTGGATCGTGCTCGAGCGCATGGATGCGGCCGGCTGTGAGGTAAAGAATCAAGGCCACGCAACCGAAGGACAGCCAGAAGCCCGGCCACAGCACGGCCCAGGGATCAAGCAGCAATACCGCCGCCAGCGCCAGCGCGGCGATGTGCGTGACCGAGGCGATGCGGCCGCTCCATAGCGCACAGGCCACGACGGCCAGCATATAGAGCGTGCGCTGCGCCGGAATGCCGAAGCCGGCCAGCAAGACGTAGATGAAACCGAGCGTCACGCCGGCCAAGGCCGCCGCCTTGCGCGAAGGCAGCCGCAAGGGCAATTGCGCCCGCGTGAAAAACGAGCGCGACCAGAGCCAATGCACCAGCCGCGCGAACATGCCGGCAATCAGCGTAATGTGCAAACCGGAGATGGCGACAAGATGGCCAATGCCGCTGCGGTTGACCACCTTCCAGTCTGACTGCCCCACACCGCGCTCGTCGCCGATCACGAGCGCCACCACCATGCCGGCATAGCGCTCGCCGGGCAAGGCGGCCAGGATGCGGTCGCGCATGCCGGCGCGCAGGCTCTGCACGAGATTGTGTGCGCTCCAGACGAACGGAGCCAGCCTGAAGTTTTGTGCCGCGGCATCGGTACGCACGGTGCCGGTGGCGCGCAAATGCTGTTCCAGCAGCCAGACTTCGTAGTCGAAACCGCCGATGTTGGCCGTGCCGTGCGGGCGCTGCAGCTTCAGTTTCAGGCGCCAGCGCTCGCCCGGTTGCACCGCCGGCGGCGGCGCCTCGTCTTCGCCCTGATGCGCATACCAGGACAGTGCCACGCGCCGCGGCGCTTGCCTGACCGGCCGGCCATTCCATTCGGCGCTCTCGATGGCGAAATTGAAGCGCTGCCCCTGGTCGAAGCGGTAAGGCAAGCTGTCCACCGTGCCGATGGCGATCAGGTCCTGCCCTTCCAATTCCCTGGGCAAGTCATCGGACAGGTAAGCTTGCGCAAACAATGCGGCCCACAAAAAGCCGGCCAGTGCGCCCGAGCAGGCCAGCAAAGGGAGGCGCAGCATGGGCCGCCGCACGCGCAGCAGCGCCAGGATGAAGCACAACAAGACCGCTGCCAGCAGCAACGAGGTGCCGTAACCGGGCAAGCTGCCCTGCCTCTGCAGCAGGCAGACACCGAGAGTAAAGCCGGCGATCAGGCTGCGCATGCAGGCTCAGGCAAGGCGCGGCAAGGCGGCATGCGCGTTGGCGGAAGTGGCGGCTGCAGCGTCGTTAAGGCTCATGCCGCGCAGTTCGGCAAACACCGCGCCGATGCGCGGCAAGTGCTCGGGCGTATTGTGGCCCGGCTGTTCCCACGCCGGCGGGATATCCGGCGCATCGGTCTCGAGCACGATGGCGTCGAGCGGCAGTTGGGCCGCCAGCCGGCGTATCTGCGCCGAGCGCGTATAAGTCATCTCGCCGCCGAAACCGAGCTTGAAGCCGAGGCCGATGAAGGTCTCGGCTTGCTGGAAGCTGCCGTTGAAGGCGTGGGCGATGCCGCCCGGCACGTCGATGCGCCTCAAGTATTTGAGGATGATGTCTTGCGAGCGGCGCACGTGCAGCAGAACGGGCAGTTTGAATTCACGCGCGATCTTCAGTTGCTCGCTGTAGAAGTATTCCTGCTTGCCGCGCAACGCCCCCTCGCGCAGTTCCGGCACGAAGAAGTCGAGGCCGATCTCGCCGACGGCGACAAAGCGTTCATCGTCGCGCGCCCTGGCAATCGCTTCGCGCAACAGCGCGAGATCGCCCTCTTCGGCACGCGCCACGTACATGGGGTGGATGCCCAGCGCATAGTGCGCGCCGCGTATTGCCGCGGCCAGCTGCGCCACGGCCGGGAAATTGGCGACTTCAACCGCCGGGATGACGATGCG
>DASVYZ010000057.1:0-2825 GCA_036391935.1 Burkholderiaceae bacterium
TGTCGGCGCTGGAAAACCTCAGGCTGTTCGGTGCGCTTTACGGCTTGAGCGGCGCCGCGCTGAAAAAGCGCTGCGGCGAAGTCCTGGAACTGGTCAACCTCCGGGATCGCGCGCACGACAAGCCCAACACCTTTTCCGGCGGTATGAAGCGGCGCCTGAACATCGCGGCAGCCTTGCTGCACGATCCGCAATTGCTGATCCTGGACGAACCGACCGTCGGCGTCGATCCGCAAAGCCGCAACGCCATCTTCGAAACCCTGGAGCAGCAAAAGCGCCTGGGCCGCTCGTTGATCTACACCAGCCACTACATGGAAGAAGTCGAACGGCTGGCCGACCATATCGTCATCATCGATCACGGCAAGCTGTTGGCCAACGAAAGCCCGGATGCCTTGCACAAGCGCCTGCCGGCACAAGCGGCATTGACCGTCACGCTGTGCGATTCCGCCCAGCTTCCGATACTGGACGGCTTGCGCACCCGGCCCGGCGTGACCGGCATCGAGGCGCCGGCAGCCGATGGCTTGACCCTCAATATCCTCCTCGAAGACGGCACGCTGGCAGCGGACGTCATCCATTGGCTCGTGGGGCAAGGCTGCAAACCACAGCAATTCGCCACAGCCAAGACGCGGCTGGAAGACATATTCCTGACCCTGACGGGCCGCAGCCTGCGCGATTGAACAAAATAAGGAGAACGACATGACCGCACTGTGGGCCCTGATACGCAAAGACCTGATCCTGTACCGCTCCGACCGGCGCGCCTGGATGATGAACCTGTTGATGCCGGTCGTGCTCGGCGCTTTCTTCGGCTACCTGTTCGGCGGCTCGGGCGTCACCGACACCGCCAAGGTCAGCGTGGCGCTGACGGTGCGAGACGACAGCGCCATTGCGAAAAAGATTGCGGCCGGATTGAAGGATGACAAGACCCTGCAAGTCCAGGAAATGCCGCAGGAACAAGCACAGGAACAAGTGAAGAAGGGTAAACTCAATGCCGCCATCGTGATACCGGCAGGCTTCGGCGACGCCGCCGGCAGCGCCATGTTCGGCCCGCAAGCCAAACCCGAAATCAAGATCTACTATGATCCCTCGCAAAGCATGGTGTTGGCCATGGTCAAGGGCTTGCTGACGCAGCAAGTGATGCAAACCGTCAGCGCCGAAGTGTTTTCCGGCGCAGGAGGGGCGACGTTGATCGACCAGAGTTTAGCCAAGTTGGATCAGAAATCCGACCAGCCGGGCATGGCCGACTTGCGCCAGCTGCTGCAAAGCGTCAAGCAATTCCAAGGCAAGGTGAATGCCCAGGCCGATGGCGGGCCGCTCAAAGGCGGCATCTCCATGCCCTTCACGACATCGGAAGAAGCGTTGACCTCCAGCCCATCGCGCTACAATGGCTATGCCCATTCGTTCGGCGGCATGAGTGTGCAGTTCATCCTGTTCCTGGCCATCGACGCCGGCATCGGCATCTTGCTGGCGCAAAAAATGGGCGTGTGGAACCGCCTGCTGGCTGCGCCGATCACCGTCTCGACCGTCATCGCGGCGCGCGCCCTGTCTTGCGCCATCATCGCGTTTTGCCTGCAATGCTTCATCTTCGGCATCGCCATCCTTGCGTTCCAGGTGCGCATAGACGGCAGCGTGCCGGGCTTCCTCGGCATCCTGGCCTGCTTCGCACTGATGACGGCGTCGTTCGGCCTCTTGATCGCCGCTTTCGGCAAGACGCCTGAAGCGGCGCGCGGCCTTGCCGTGTTCGCCACCTTGATCATGGTCATGCTGGGCGGCGCCTGGGTGCCGGCCTTCCTGTTCCCACAATGGCTGCAGACTTTCACGCTGATCGTGCCGACGCGTTGGGCTATCGATGGGCTCGATGCCATGACCTGGCGCGGCTTGCCGTTTGCCGCAGCGCTGCCGCCCATGGGGGTGCTGCTCGGGTTCACGGTCCTGTTCGGCGCGCTGGCCTTGTGGCGCTTTCGTCGCAACTAAGCTGCCGTTCGTCGGATCGCTGCCGAATCCCATTGTCGGCGCGGCCCGCCCAAGTATAGGATGAGGCGACGTTCCCCCATTCCGGAGCCGCCAACGTGATCCGCTCGCCGCGTTCTCTGCTTGCGCTGTATGCAGCTACCCTGTTTTGCCTTCCTGTGCAGGCGCACCCTTCGCGCGACGGCAGCCACGATTTCGATTTCGAGATCGGCAGCTGGAAGACGCACCTCAAGCGCCTGCAGCATCCCTTGAGCGGTTCGGCGAACTGGATCGAATACCGGGGCACAACTGTGGTCAGGAAGGTATGGAATGGCAAGGCCAACCTGGTCGAGCTCGAAGTCGATCAAATCGACAAGCCGGGCCACATCGAAGGCTTGTCGCTGCGGCTATACAACCCCGACTCGCGCCAATGGAGCCTCAACTTCGCCAGCAGCGCCGGCGGCGGCATGGCCCAGCCCACCATTGGCGAATTCAAGGATGGGCGCGGCGAATTCTACGACCAGGAAAACTTCAACGGCCGTGCGATCATGGTGCGCTTCGTGATCACACAGACGGGCAAGGATACGGCGCATTTCGAACAGGCGTTTTCCGATGATGGCGGGAAGACTTGGGAAGTGAATTGGATTGCGGACGATACCAGGGAGTGACGAGGGCCTGTTATGGACTCCGACAGGGGGCGCGCAGTCGGATCGCCGCCCGTCCAGAAAGGCCCGAATACCAGGCGCAGCGACGCGTCGTAGCGGTGCTACGGCAAGGAGCTGCAACAACGTAGGCGGGCCTTTCCTGGGGCTGCCCGGAGGGTTCGCGTCAAAAGGGCGCCGCGCGTTGTTGCAAGCCGCTTGCAGTGGCTCGCACTGCGG
>DASVYZ010000058.1:0-6023 GCA_036391935.1 Burkholderiaceae bacterium
CCATGGCTTTTGTCTCAAATCGTGGGTCCACTATAGTCCACTTTAAACACACCGGATCACTTCGTCACAATCTGCTTCTCCATCGGCGCCAGCTTCGCCAGCAGTTTGTTCTGCGCCCTTGCCGGCACATGGTTCTTGTCCATGGCCTTCTGCAAATCTTCGGCCAGCGCGTTGAAGTCCGCGTTATGCAAGCCCATGTCCCGGTGCGCCGATTTCATGTCCTTGCCGCTATAGACGGCAGGGCCGCCGGTCAATTGCGCGAACTGCTCCTTGAGCAAGGCGCCAAGCCGCTCCACGTCCGCGTCCTTGAGCGCGCCGCTGATGCGCGTATCGTCTTGCCAGATGCCGAGGAAATCGTCGATGAGATTGGAAATGCCGGGCTTGCCGCCGAAATCCTGGAACACGCTGTCGTCGGCCGCAACAGTTTGCGCGTGAACGGTGCCGGCGAAAGCCAGTGCTGCGATCAAATACTGGAATTTCATGATGTTCTCCTTACCCGTAATCAAAAACCGGCTTGCAGCGAGAGATACACGCCCGATTGCGTGCCGTTGTTGCCCGTGACAGGCGCCACGATGCTGCCGAGGTTGGCGTAGGCCAGCGTGACGGAGGCGTTCTTGCACGGGAACCAGGCCACGAACGCATCGTAATAGGCGCGCTCGTTGTCGACCGACAGGTTGTGCGGCTTGTCGCGGTATTCGGCGCCGATCACCCAGTTCTTTGTCAACAGGTAGGCCAGCGAACCTTCCAGTTCGGCGCGGTAGTTGTCGTGCAAATCGCCGCCGAAACCGAGCAGGCCCATCTGGTTCGCCTCCGTTTCGCGCAGCGTCACGTTGGCCAGGATGCTTTGATCGAGGAAGATCTTGGTGGCGGAGACGTAATAGTCCGTGCCCGACGTCTTCTTCGCGCCCAGCGCCGTCACCGGCACGTTGAGCAAGCCGGAGAAGCCATTGTTGCGCTTGTACTCCGCGCCGATGGCGACTTGCGGCAGCCAGCTATCCTGGTCGTAGACGGCGTCGCCGATGAGCTTGACCTTCACGCCGAATATGTTTTGCGTCACCTTCAAGCCGTTCAAGGGGCCGTCGGTGGCCTTGAAGTCTTGCCGCGCGATCGATAATTCCACGCGGTCGCCGATGCCGGCTTCGGCGCCGTAGGTATTGAGGCGGAAGTCCTGCGTGTCGATATACGTGTCGTGCGCATTGGCGCCGTAGCTGTCGCGCGTGCCGTAGCCGCCGATCAGGGCCCAGGGGGTGATGCCCCCGCCCGCCGCGCCTTCCACCGTGGAAACGCCGCCGGTGGCCAGCAGCTTTCCCATGTCGGGTTTCCAGGTTGGCGCAGTGTCGTCGGCCAGCGCCGTTTGGGCCGCCAGCGCCAGGATGGCGCAAGTGAATAGCTTTGCATGCAATCGCTTCATCGCGTGTTCCGTAATGAGTAAGGCGTTATTGATTTTCTGGAATCAACCGCGTTCAGTCCCTGGTCCCGCCTGCGGGCGAGGGCTTCCAGGGCGTCGCTTGCAATCGTGTGCAACGATTGGCGGTTTGGCAGGTATACGGACGGCCGCGCGATGCGGATTCAGATTTTTTGTGCTTTAGATTCTCCCCGCCATCCTTTCCACCTCAGCCAGGAATTCCTTGTAACGGATCGGCTTCTCGATATAGCCGTCGCAACCGGCTTCGAGGATGCGTTCGCGGTCGCCCTTCATGGCCGAGGCCGTGAGCGCGATGACGGGAATGCGGCAGGTGCGCGGGTCGGCCTTCAAGACGCGCGTGGCGGTCATGCCGTCCATGTCGGGCAGTTGGATATCCATCAAGACCAGGTCGGGCAGGTCGTGCGCCGCGATGTCGAGGCCGCGGTCGGCGCGTTCGGCCTGCAGCACGGTGTGGCCGGCATGTTCCAGGATGTCGACCGTCAGCATCATGTTGGTCGGGGAGTCTTCGATGACGAGTATGCGGGCCATGTTTAGCGTTCCATAGTCATCACAGTTTAGGCGATTTCACCGCTGTCGCGCCAGGGTAGCCACACGGAAAAGCGCGTACCCTTGCCCGGCGCGCTTTCCACGCCGACGGTGCCGCCATGCAATTGCACCAGGCGCATGACCAGGGCCAAGCCGAGGCCGGTGCCCTCGTGCTGGCGCGTCAGGGCGTCGCCCAGTTGGCGGAAGGATTGGAACAGGTTGGGCAAGTCCGTCTCGGCCATGCCGATGCCTTCGTCGCTGACGCGGATCTGCAGGAATTGCGGCGTCTCGCCGGCGGGCGGGTCGAGCATGCGCGCCGCCCAGCCCGGCTCGGGCCGCAGGTGCGCCGCCGCGCGCGGCACGGCTTGCAGTTCCAGCCGCACCGCGCCGCCGGGCCCGGAAAACTTGACCGCGTTCGACAGCATGTTGTAGACGATCTGCTTGAGCTTGCGCGCATCGGCCCACAGCCTGCCGCCGAACGGCGGATCGGCGCAGGGCAGGAATTCGAGCGTCACCTGGGCCTTCAGGGCGCGCTCGCGCACGATGCTCAAGGTGGTGTCGAGAAATTCGTTGACCTCGATGCCGGAAGGGTCGAGCGTCATCATGCCGGCCTCGACCTTGGACAGGTCGAGGATATCGTTGATCAGCGACAACAGATGCTGGCCGCTGCTGAATACTTCGCCGATGTATTCTTTCTGGCGCGGCGTCAGTTCGCCGAACATGCCGTCCTTGAGCACTTCGGAAAATCCGATAATGGCATTCAGGGGCGTGCGCAACTCGTGCGACATGTTGGACAGGAATTCCGACTTCATGCGGCTGGCTTCCTCGAGCTGCAGGTTCTTTTCCGCGATCTCGGCCTGGCGCTCGGTCAATTGGCTGTTGGCCTTTTGCAGGTCGAGATTTTTCTGCTCCAGGATGGATAGCAGCTCGGCGCGGCTCTGCGCCAGCTCGCGTGCGGCGCGCGCTTCGGCCGCTTCCAGTTCCTTGTTCATCAGCTCGTTGCGGATGCGCCGGCTTTCGTCCTCGAACTGCTTGCGCCGCAATTGCGCGCGCACCCGCGCCTTCAGCACGTCGAGCTCGAAGGATTTCAGCACATAGTCGTCGGCGCCCGTGCTCAGGCCTTCGATCATGGCTTCGCGGTCTTCCATCGCGGTCAGCATGATCAGGGGGATGTCGCGCGTGGCGGGGGAGGACTTCAAGAGGCGGCAGGCCTCGGTGCCGCCCATGCCCGGCATCAGGCGGTCGAGCAGGATGCAATCCACGCTTTGCACCGCCAGCATGGCGAGCGCCTCCTCGCCCGAATGGGCCAGGATCACGTCGTAGCCTTCGCCGCCCAGGATGTCGTTCAGGGCCTGCAGGTAAGTCGTGCTGTCGTCCGCCGCAAGGATGCGCTTGGGCGCATGCAGGCTGGCGGTGTCGCCATGCTCGCTGCGCCTGGCCTTGCGCAGGGCCGCGGTGACGCGCGCCAGCACCAGGTCGAGGTCTTCATCCTTGGTGACGAAGGCATCGGCGCCGGCATCGAGCGCGCGCAATTCGGCGCCGCGGTCGTCCGAGCCGGTCAGGAGGATGCAGATGGTGTCGCGCAGCGCCGCGTCCAGGCGCAGCTTGCGGATCACCGTGGCGCCGTCGATGCCGGGCAGCTGGCCGTCCACCACCACGGCCGCCGGGCGGTGCAGGGCGGCGATTTTCAAGCCTTCCTCGCCGCTGTCGGCGAAGCGCACGGCGAATTGCTGTTGCGCCAGCAGTTCGCCCAATTGCTCCCGGAAAGTCACGCTGTCGTCGATCACCAGCACGCCGGTGCGCCCTTGCGGTTCTTCGGCGCTGCGCGGGTTGAGCAGTTCCTGCGCGCGCAGGATCACGTAGTCGCGGTCGTAGGGCTTGCCGACGTAATCGTTGGAGCCGGTGGTCAGGCCGCGTATGCGGTCGCGCACGTCGGCCTCGGTGGACAGGATCAGGACCGGCAGCCCGGCAAAGCGCGCATCGGCGCGCAACTCGCGCAGCAGGTCGATGCCGTCGGCGTCGGGCAATTGCACGTCCAATACCATCAGTCCGACGTGCCCGCTCTCCAGCGCCGTGCGCGCCTCGGCGCCGGTGGAGCAGGCCAGCGCCGCCATGCCGGCCTCGACGAAGGCTTCCTGCAGGTCCGACCGGACGGTCAGGCTGTCGTCGACGATGAGGATGTGCTTGTCCGTGGCCATGTCAGCGCAATGTATCAACCCGATGATCAGCCCAATGAGGCCAGGGCGGCGCCGATTTCGGAGAGCGGCAGCACCTTTTGCGCCGCGCCGATCTGCGCCGCCTCGCGCGGCATGCCGTAGACCACGGAACTGGCCTCGTCTTGCGCAATGGTGAGGCCGCCGGCCTCGCGCACGGCCAGCAAGCCGCGCGCGCCGTCCTGGCCCATGCCGGTCAGGATGGCGGCGGCGCAGGTGGCGCCGTATTCCCGCGCCACCGATTCGAACAGCACATCGACCGAGGGGCGGCAGGAGTGGCGTTCCGGCCCGTCCGAGAGCCGCAGTTTTCGGTCGCGCACGATCAGGTGGCGGTTCGGCGGCGCCATCACCACACCGTTTCGCGGCACGTCTTCGCCGTCAAAGGCGATATGGACGCGGTGCTCCGTCTGGCCGTCGAGCCAATCGGCGAAGGTCGAGCCGAAAGGTTCGCTGATGTGGATGACGAACAGGATGGGGATGCGGAAATCGGCCGGCAGGGCGTGCAGCACTTCGACCAGGGCGCCGGGGCCGCCGGTGGAGGTGCCGATCGCAATCAGGCGGCACGGGCCGCGCAGGTCGTGCGGCTTGGCCGCCGGTTCCGGTGCGGCCAAAGCATGGCCATTGCCCACCTGCGCGGGGTGCGGAGCACGCCGGCCGCGCAGGTGGGTGACCACCTTGACCCGTGCAACGATTTTGACCATGGAAACGAACTGGCGTTCCCATTCCCCTTCGGGTTCGTTCGGGCGCGGCTTTTCCATGACCTCGACGGCGCCGGCGGCCAGCGCCTCGTAGGTCTTGAACAGCTCGCCGCGATTGACCGAGGACGACACCACGAGTATGGGCGTGGGGCAATACGCCATCAGGTATTCGGTTGCGGCCAGGCCGCTCATAACCGGCAGCATCATGTCGAGCGTGATCACGTCGGGCTTCAAGGCCAGGCACAGTTCGATGGCGCGCTGGCCATCCTCGGCCTCGCCGACCACTTCCAGGCCGGGATCGGCTTCCAGCACTTCGCACAGGCGACGCCGCACCGTCAGCGAATCTTCCACCACCAGCACACGCAGACGGCTCATGATTGCTCCTGTTCCACCAATTCCACCAATTGCGCCACGCGCAGCAGGAAGCGCGCCTGGTCGAATTCGCCCTTGACGATGTAATCGGCTGCACCGGCTTCACGGCCGCGCGCGAAATCCTCCGCCGCGTTGCGCGAACTGACCAGGATACACGGCGTTTGCCGCAGCCGCGCATCGGCGCGTGTGCGCTCGACAAAGGCAAAGCCGTCCATGCCCGGCATTTCCACATCGACCAGGAACAGCGCATAGGATTGCCGGCCCGCCATGGCCAGGCCTTCTTCGGCCGAGGCAGCCATCTCGACCGCGTAGCCGGCCGATTCCAGGATGCTCGATTCGAGCATGCGCGTGGTCAGCGAATCGTCGACGATCAGGACCGGCTTGCGTTCCCGCGCCGGCACCGGCGCGGCACCCCGCCGCGCCTGCGTATCGAAGCGCTCCGGGTCGAGCACCAGGCAGGGGTTGCCTTCCAGGTCGAGGTAGAGGCCCAGCACGAAGGATTGCGCCGGCGCCAGCGCCGGAAGCGGCTGCAGCACCACGCGTTCCATGCCGGCCAGGCGCTCCACGGCGACGGCGAGCCTGCCTTCGCGCCGCCGTACCAGGACCACGGTGAGCGCCTGTTGCGCCGCCGCGGCCTTGCCCAGGCGGATCAGCGGCACCTGTTCGCCTTCATAGGCCACGGCTTCGCCCTCGGGCAGGCGCACCAGGTCGGAAGCGGTCAGGCGCAGCGTGCGCAGCACCGTGTCGAGCGGCAGCGCCAGCACGGCGCCGTCGGCTTCCAGCAGCAGC
>DASVYZ010000059.1:0-3166 GCA_036391935.1 Burkholderiaceae bacterium
CAAGCTGCGTCACGCGCGGCTTGGTCAAGGCCCAATATTGGGCGATGCGGTTCGGTGGTACGGCTAGGGTGGTCATGCGCGTGATCTGGACGAGGTGCCTATCCGTTGCCGTTCCGCCATTATTGCGGGCCCGGCTCTCGAGGCGCGTTGCGAGACCGGTAGTTTACCATGACGAGCAAGGCCACGAGCAGGGCGGCGCCGGCGTTGTGCGCAACAGCCGGCAGCAGCGGCAGCTTGAACAGCACAATCGACAAGCCCGTGGCGAACTGGGCCACGAGAGCCACCAAAATCCAGCTTCCCAGCTTGCGCAAGCCCGCATACCGGATCGCGCGAATGGCGACATAGCCGACCGCGGCCACCACCACGAGCGCGAAGTTGCGGTGTACCCAATGAATCGCGGTCAGTGCATCGAACGGCAGGTAGGCACCGGCCGCGGTCTTGCCCAGCGCGCGCCACAGGGTGAAACCGTCGGCGAAGTCCATCGGGGGCAACCATTGCCCCTGGCAGGTCGGGTAATCGCCACAAGCCACGGCGGCATAATTGGTGCTGGTCCAGCCGCCCAGCGCAACTTGCGCTACCAGCAAGACCGAGGCGATCAAGGCCGGACGGCGCAACGTGCGTGCCGCATCAGGCAAGGCTGCCGGGTCGGACAGGTAGGCGCCGAACCAGGCCAGCGAGGCGAGCAAGGTCAAGCCGAGCAACAAGTGTGTGGTGACGATGACGGGTTGCAATTTGAGCGTCACGGTCAAGGCGCCGAACACAATCTGCACGACGATCAAGCCCAGCAGATACAGAGGCGGCTTACGCGAGAAGCGCAAGTCTTGGCTCTTGCGCCGGCGCTGGGTCCACCACGCGATGACGAACTGCGCCACGATCAGCATCGTGACCGTGCCGGCGAAGTAACGATGGATCATTTCAATCCATGCCTTCAACTCGGTCACAGGTCCGGTGGGCATCGCGCTCTGCGCCGCAGCTATTTCGCCATTTGCCTGCAGCGGATTGGCATGGCCGTAGCAGCCCGGCCAGTCGGGGCAGCCCAGCCCGGAATCGGTGGCGCGCGTGAAGCCGCCGAACACCACGAGGTCGAAGGTCAGGAATAGCGTGAGCCAGACCAGCTTGCGATACTTGTTCACGTCCGACGAAGTCCACACGATAGCCAGCGGCATGGCGGCGATCGTCACCACGGTCAACAGCATCTGCATGATGCTCATGGGCGTAACACTCATTGCGCTCACCCGATCGAAGATGCGGTCAATAGCTTGGTGATGTCTTTCTTGATCTTGGCATGCTCTTTGTTGATCTCGTCGCGATAGGCCTTCATTTCCTTTTCGTCGGCGCCCGCTTTGGGCGGCTCGGCGCTCTTGGGAAAGCGCATCATCAGATTGCCGAGCGGATCGATCACGTAGATGCCGTCGGAGATGGCACCGCCCTGCGCCACGGGCAGCCATTTTTCCAGCACTTCGGGTTTGACGCGCAGCATGCGCGTGTCGTCGTATTCGCGCATCAGCATGGTATCGAGCGGCTCGTCGTCGGTAATCAGCCAGACACGCTCAATGCGGTCCATTTCCTTGCCTTGCATGAGGCGCTCCTGGCGCATGACGAGCAGCTTGTCGCGGCAGGCATCGTCGCACTTGCCGCCGGCGGCCTCCAGCAAGATCCACTTGCCCTTGTAGGCATCGAGTCCCATCGCCTTGCCGTCGAGCGTGGTGGCGCCGAGCTGCGGCATGGGATGCTGCGCCGGATCGATCAGCTCACCGTAGTTGGTGCGGGCGCTTGGCTTGATCACGTAATAAGTGAAATACGATGCGACCACCGGGGCAATGCACACGGCAAGGATCAGCAGCATCTTGATGCGGCCGCTCTTTTTTTGCCGGTCGCTCGACCGCTCAGTTGGTTGGTTTTGCTGCTTGTCGTTTTCCATAACGGAATCCTGTTACCACGAAATAAATGAAAGCCATTGCCGCCAGCGCATACCATTGGAAGGCATAGCCGAGATGGCGCTCGATGCCGGCCGAAGGCGCGGGCCAGTCGCGGACCAGACCATCCTGCGAAAGCCCGGTCTGTTCTATCACGAAAGGCTGCATCGTGTATTTGCTGGCCGCGGCGAATTCCTCGACCGTGAGATTTTGCAATATCGCTCCGGGTTGCACAGCCGGCGCCTGGCCCAGTTGCAGCACGTGGCCGGGATTGCGGATGGCAATGCCTTCGATGGCGACGAGGCCTTGGGGCGCCGCCGGCGCGGCGATACGCGTGCGCTGATGCGGATCGACGGCGACCCAGCCGCGCTGCACCAGCACGTGCACGTCGCTGCCGGCAATCTTGAACGGCATCAAGACGTAGAAGCCGGCATTGCCGTTTTGCGGCCGGTTGTCGAGATAAAGCGGCCAATCTTGATCGAATTCGCCCTGCACCGTCACGCGACGATATTCGATGGCCATGCCATCCTGCAACCTGGCATCGACGGCCAGGGGGGCCTGCGCGCCGCGCTCGGCCAGGAGCGCTGCGATGGCGCGCTTTTCGTCGGCGCGGCGCAGTTGCCAATTGCCGAGCATGATGCCGGCCGTCATGAGCGCGACGATGGCGGCCAGCGTTATCCAGCGAAAACCGAACCTGATTCGCATTACAATGTCACTATGAAATTCGTCGTCGTCATCGCCTTTATCCTGATCATCGCCAGCCTCGGCTCGGCGCTGGTGTTCATGATGAAAGACAAGGACAAAGGCAAGGGCAACCGCATGGCTACCGCCCTGACCTTCCGCGTCGTCTTCTCGATCGCGCTCTTCCTGTTGCTGCTATTTTCCTACAAGATGGGGTGGATAGCGCCGACGGGGATCGTCATCGGGCGTTAGGCAGTTTGCAGTCCTATCCTGCAAAACCACGATTCACCACACATGCAAATAAAAAGCCGCACCGAGGTGCGGCTTTTTTGCATTCCTGCCGATTACATCCAGTACACGACAACGTACAAGCCAAGCCAGACCACGTCCACGAAGTGCCAGTACCAGGCGGCGCCTTCGAAGGCGAAGTGGCGCTCCGGCGTGAAGTCGCCGCGAATCACGCGGTACAGCACGACGGACAGCATGGTCGCGCCCATGGTCACGTGGAAGCCGTGGAAGCCGGTCAACATGAAGAAAGTCGAACCATAGATGCCGGAGGACAGCTTCAG
>DASVYZ010000060.1:0-2140 GCA_036391935.1 Burkholderiaceae bacterium
AAGTGCAAGCTATTTTATGCAACATCAATAGTAATCCCTATATACTGTTTCTCTACGAGAAAGCTGTTCCCTGGATTCTGGAGAACCGATGAGTGAGCCCGTCATCCCCCCCGAGGACGATCTGGTTTTTATCGACGAAGCGGTACCGGCGGTAGGACAGGTACCTCCATCGGGTGCGCAGAATGTCTGGCGCATCATGATCATCGACGACGATGCCGACGTCCATTCGGCGACCACGTTTGCGCTGGGCAATCTCGAAATGCAGAACCGGCCGCTCGAATTCCTGCATGCCTATTCGGCGGCCGAAGCGCGCGAACTGCTCAAGGAAGAACAGGATATCGCCGTCATACTGCTCGACGTGGTGATGGAGCAGGAAGACGCCGGCCTGCTCCTGGTGCGCCACATCCGCGAAGTGCTGGGCATGTCGGAAGCGCGCATCATCCTGCGCACCGGCCAGCCCGGCTACGCCCCGGAAATCGATGCCATCCGCGATTTCGACATCAACGATTACAAAACCAAGTCGGAACTGACGCGCATCAAGCTGTTTACCACCGTTACGGCCGCCATCCGCTCCTATGAACAGATCCGCGCCATCAATGCCAGCCGCCGCGGCCTGGATCTGATCGTGCGCGCCAGCACGGCCTTGATGGCGCAGCACGGCCTGGAGAACTTCGCCGCCGGCGTGATCACCCAGATCGCAGGCCTGCTCTCGCTGCAGCCTGAAGGCTTGCTGTGCGCCCAGGAAGACCAGCAAGGCGACATCAACAGCCTGATCGTGATCGCCGCCGCCGGCCATTACCGCGACTTGATCAACAAGCCGATTTCTGCGGTGCAGGACAAGCGCATCCAGGCCGCACTGGTGGAATCCATCCGCGAGCGCCGCAATATCTACGGCGCCGACTACACCTCGCTCTACTTTATCGGCAATGCCGGGCGCCATTTCACGGCCTTCCTCAACACCGGCACGGAATTGTCCGAAATCGACCGGCGCCTGCTGGAAGTCTTTTGCAGCAATATCTCGGTCGGCCTCGACAACGTCGAACTGGTCACGCGCCTGCACAACTTCGCGTTCTTCGACACGCTGACCAAGCTGCCGAACCGCACACGATTGCTCGAGGTGCTGAACGATCTGCTCGGCGGCCAGGGCAGGTGCGACATGACGCTGGCGCTGATCGATATCGACCATTTCGCCGAAACCAACGATGCGCTCGGCCACCGCTTCGGCGACCTGCTGCTGCTGGCCATCTCGGCCCGGCTGAAAGCCATGCTGGGCACCGACCTGACGCTCGCGCGCGTAGGCGGCGACACATTCGGCCTGCTGGGCCACAACGACCGCGTCAACCCGCAAAACATCCTCACGCAGTTCGAAACGCCTTTCAGCATCGACGGGCAGGAAGTGCAGCTCTCCTCGACCGTCGGCCTGCTGCGCCTGGCCGACTACGACGGCAGCGGTACCGACGCATTGAAGGATGCCGACATCGCCTTGAAGCGCGCCAAGCTGCGCCAGCGTGCGGGGCACTCGTATTTCTCGCGCAGCATGGGCGTGGACATCCGCGAACGCGTGCGCATGATGTATGCATTGCGTGCCGCCTTCGAAGCCGGCGAATTGTTCGTGGTCTATCAGCCGCAGATCGACCTCGAATCACGCAAGACCATCGGGGCCGAAGCGTTGCTGCGTTGGAAGACGGCCGACGGCAGCTTCATTCCGCCCGACCGCTTCATCCCGATTGCGGAATATTCCGGGCTGATCGTCGAAATGGGCGAATGGGTCCTGCGCGAAGCCTGCGGCGAACTGGTGCGCCTGCATGCGGCCGGCCATACCGGCTTCATGATGTCGATCAACGTCTCGCAGGCGCAGTTCCGCCATCCGCATTTCCTCGATTCGCTCAACCGTGCGCTCAAGGATACCGGTGCGCCGGCGCAGTGGGTCGAACTCGAAATCACCGAATCGATGGCGATGGAAGAGCCCGATCTGTTGATAGAATTGCTCGGGTTGATCAAGGAAACCGGCGTATCGATCGCGATCGACGATTTCGGCACCGGCTTTTCGTCGCTGTCCTACCTGCAGCGCCTGAACGTGGACAAGCTCAAGATCGACCGCGCATTCGTCACCGAAATCACCGGCTCGTCGCGCGGCTCC
>DASVYZ010000061.1:0-3702 GCA_036391935.1 Burkholderiaceae bacterium
CATGCTGCGCGAACGCGTGGCCTGGCTTGGCGCGGCGCCGCGCGTGCCGGTCGACAGTTATGCCACGCCGGCGATCACGCTGCAGAACACGCCCGTGCGCCCGCCCGTCGCCGTCTCCTCGGCCAGCTTCACGTTTGGCAATTTCGGCGGCGCCAACGTGATCGGCGAATCCTATATCCAGGCCGGCAACCATCATCGCCTGTGGATTCCCGGCGCAAGCCAGATGGCAACCCTGGCGGCCCGCGCCACGGCCTTGAATCTCAAGTACCTGCGCATGCCCGTGATCATTCCACCCGATGCAGCCGGTTCCGAATACGTCGCTTCCGAGTGGTATGCGCCCGCCGGCGCGGCCAACGCGAATCAAATCAATGTGTCGACCGTGGTCAATGCCACGCAGACGGCGCTCAATATCGCGCATTCATACGGTCTGAAAGTAATCCTGGTGCTCGACGGTTACACCGAATACGACACGGCTTGCAACGCCATGCTGCAACCGCTCGGCCTCAAATTATGGAAAAAAAGTTTCGACGCGGTGCAAGGCAACGCACGCCAGATCGTCACCGCCCTGAGCAGCAACGATGCGCTGTTTGCCTGGGACTTGATGAACGAACCGCTGTGGAATGCCAGCGCCTATGGCTGCCTCGATACGGCGCCATCGAACTACGATCGCGGCACCCAAAAGCCCTTGCTGAACCTGCCGGCCGGCGCCAGCGCCCAAGTGCAGTCCTACACCGAAGTGGTCGAAGCCGTGCACGCCATGTACAACCTGGTGCGTGCCAATGACGCTTTCAACCACCCCACCACGGTTGGCGAAGGCAAGGCGCCCTTCCTGCATTACTGGAACGACATTTCCTCTTTTGCCAGCCCGCATATTTATTTTTCGCCGCAACGCTTGATCGATGCCCAGGTCTATGCCAACCAGGGCCAGCCGCCTGCACTGCAAGTCGGGCAGTTCGGCGGCGCGCCTTCGTCCGGCAAACAATGGCATGTCGGCGACCAGCTCATCCAGACGCTCCTGCCCGGCATGCTCAATGCCGCTGTAGCGAGCATGCAAGGCGAAATCGCCGGCTTGCCGCTCATCGTCGGCGAGTTCGGGGCAAGCTATCCGCACGACGTGATCAACCCGGCCGAACAGGGCAATTATTTCAGCCTCACCCTGCTCTCACCAGCCGGCTCCCTGCAAAGCCTGAATCTGGGCAACATGCTGTGGGATATTTCGGAAGGCAACCAGGGCGGCACGGATTTCTCCGCAGTCGACAGCACCGGCAAGTTGCTGCCGGCGGCTTGCGTGGTGGCCAAGGCCCGCGGTACCAGGCCGACGGGTTGCTGATTCGATTCGACTTGACGCCCCTCCGGCATCCGATTGCCGGAATCCTGCATGAAATTCAAGATAGCCTCTTGAAATCCCATGGAGCAGCCCCACTTGCCGTGTGGTTTTATGACCCGGCAAGCACAACCGGGGGAAAATTGATGTCAAACACATAATTTTTTGAGGGCAAAATGGCTGCATCCGAAAAACAGACCCTGGGCTTCCAGGCCGAGGTAAAGCAACTCCTGCAATTGATGATCCATTCCTTGTATTCGAACAAGGAAATTTTCTTGCGTGAATTGATTTCCAACGCCTCCGACGCGGCCGACAAGCTGCGCTTCGAAGCGATCAACAATGGCGCCCTGTTTGAAAACGACCCCGAGCTGAAGATCTCGGTCGGGTTCGACAAGGATGCGAAGACCATCACCATTTCCGACAACGGCATCGGCATGAGCCGCGACGAAGCCGTGGCCCACCTGGGTACGATCGCCAAGTCGGGCACCAAGGAATTTTTCTCCAAGCTCTCGGGCGACCAGCAAAAGGATGCGGCGCTGATCGGCCAGTTCGGCGTAGGCTTTTACTCGGCCTTCATCGTGGCCGACCGCATCACCGTCGAATCGCGCCGTGCCGGCCTGGCGCCTGCCGAAGGCGTGCGCTGGGAGTCCGGCGGCGAAGGCGACTTCACGGTCGAGCAAATCGAAAAGGCCGGCCGCGGCACGGACATCATCCTGCACCTGCGCGAAGGCGAAGACGATTTCCTTTCCTCGTGGAAGCTCAAGTCCATCATCCGCAAGTATTCCGACCACATCTCGATCCCGATCCAGATGAAGAAGGAAGAATGGGATGCCGAGAAGAAGGAAAACGCGGTCAAGGACGAGTTCGAGACCATCAACCAGGCCAGCGCGCTGTGGACGCGCAGCAAGAGCGACATTACGCCCGAGCAATACAACGAATTCTACAAGCACGTCTCGCACGACTTCGAAGACCCGCTGACCTACACGCACAACCGCGTCGAAGGCCGCAGCGAATACACGCAACTGCTATACATCCCGGCGCGCGCTCCTTACGACCTGTGGGACCGCAACAAGCGCGGGGGCATCAAGCTCTATGTTAAGCGCGTATTCATCATGGACGACGCCGAGCAACTGATGCCGATCTACCTGCGCTTCGTCAAGGGCGTAATCGACAGCAGCGATCTGCCGCTCAACGTCTCGCGTGAAATCCTCCAGGAGTCGCGCGACGTGAAGGTGATCCGAGAAGGCTCGACCAAGCGCGTGCTCTCGATGCTCGAGGAATTGGCCAATTCGGAAGAGCAGGAAAAGAAGGACAAGTACGCCAAGTTCTGGACCGAATTCGGCCAGGTGCTGAAGGAAGGCATAGGCGAAGACCATGCCAACAAGGAGCGCATCGCCAAGCTGGCGCGCTTCGCTTCCACGCATAACGACAGCGACGCGCAAAACGTGTCGCTGACCGATTACGTGGCACGCATGAAGGAAGGCCAGGACAAGATCTATTACGTCACGGCCGACACCTACAACGGCGCCAAGAACAGCCCGCACCTGGAAATCTTCCGCAAGAAGGGGGTGGAAGTGCTGCTCCTGACCGACCGCGTGGACGAATGGATGCTGTCTTTCCTCACCGAATTCGAAGGCAAGAGCCTGGTCTCCGTGGCCAAGGGCGATCTCGACCTGGGCAAGCTGGAAGACGAAGCCGAGAAGAAGCAGCACGAGGAAACCGAAGCCGGCTACAAGGAATTGGTCGAAAAGATGAAGACCTCGCTGGCCGGGAAGGCCAAGGATGTGCGTGTGACTTTCCGCCTGACCGATTCGCCGGCCTGCCTGGTGGCCGACGAACATGAGCTGTCGGGCAACCTGATGCGCATGCTCAAGGCCGCCGGCCAGGATGCGCCCGAATCCAAGCCCATCCTCGAGATCAATCCCGATCACCCGCTGGTGCAACGCCTGAAGTATGAAGAGGCGAAGTTCGACGACTGGTCCAGCATCCTGTTCGACCAGGCCATGCTGGCCGAAGGCGGCACGCTGGCCGACCCGGCCGGCTTCGTCAAGCGCTTGAACGACATGCTGCTGGGGATGGCGGCACGCTGATCGTTCTCCCCCCAGTTGAAGCGGCCGGAAGGTTTTCCTTCCGGCCGTTTTTCTTTTCAGGCGCTTTATCGTCACATGCCTGCAACTGGTATGGGTAAATCTACCAGTGGCGAAAGGTATTTCCCCGAATTGCCGCTTTTGCACGAATCGTCAACCATGAAACCTCCTGAAAACACGCGGCGGCGACGCCCGGAACAACACAGGCAAGGATACCGGGCGGCGCAGCAGGGCCGCCGGGACATAGGTGGGATGACATCTGAGGAGAGAGAAGACATGAAAGCTAAGCTT
>DASVYZ010000062.1:0-3239 GCA_036391935.1 Burkholderiaceae bacterium
TGCGCACGCCGTCCGGCGTTGCGCGTTGAGGGGAAAGGCCGAAACGTCGTAGACGTTGTCGAGCATGCGTACCGCCACCGCGGTGGTGCCGGCGATGCCGTCGAGGTCCAGCCGCGGATGCTCGCCGAACGGATCGATGACGAAGCGCGCGAGATTGATCGAGCCGAGATTGCAGGCGCCGTGCGGCGGTAGCGGCACCTCGCCGCAGGGATTGGTGGTGGCGATGGTTTCGCAATACCACAGGTTGTTGGCGCGGTCGACGCGGTCGATGAAGATCACGCCAGGCTCTCCTGCCGCGACCGCGGCCTCCTTGATCGCGCGCCACAGGCCGCGCGCCGGCAGCGTGCGATGGACACGGCAGGTAACCGGCTCGATTGCGCCGGACCAGATGCGTTCGCGCGTCTGCGTTTCGCCGTTGCCGGCTTGCCTGTCGGCTGGAAAGATCAGCTCCCAAGGCATGTCCTCGGCCACGGCCTTCATGAAGGCATCGCTCACGAGCACGGAAAGATTGAAGTGAGGCAGTACGCCGGCCTCGCGTTTGGCGCCGATGAATCCTTCAATATCGGGATGGTCGACGCGCAACACGCCCATCAGTGCGGCATCGCGCCCGCCGCGCGCCGACACGTGTTCGCATGCGCGGTCCCATTGCCGAATCACGGCAACCGGACCCGGCACGCCATCGGCCGCCGGGCTGAGCGTGGAAAAGTCGCAGCCCACGCCGCCGCCGGCCCGCAGCGTGCGCAGCACCTCCTGCAGCGAAGCTTCGATGCCGATCGGGGTATCCGTGAGCGTGCCGGCGGCAAAGCAATTGAACAATGTCGCACCGTCTTCGCCTCCGGCGGCGGCCAGGATGCGCCCGCCGGGCAGAAAGCGGAAACCCGCCATGGCGTCCTCGAAACGGCGCCGCCATTCGTCGCGGCCATGGATTTCCGGCGCGGAAAGCGCAAGCGCCACACGCGACCACATGGCATGCAAGTCCGGTTCGCGCGGAACGCCGTCGGCGAGCTTGCGGTATCTTGCGTTCCACAGCTCTTCCGACAAGGCTTCGGTGAAATGTTTCTCTTCCATGGCAACCCCTCGTCGATGATCAATCCGGCCCCAGCAGCACCTTCAATTGTTGCGCCTTGCGCGAACCGCGCAGCTTGCCTAGCGCCTGCATCTGGAGCTTGCGTACGCGTTCGCGCGACATGCCGAGCTGCGCCCCTACCTGATCCAGCGTGGCGCCATCGGATTGACCGATGCCGAAGCGCGCCTTGAGCACGTTCGCCTCGGCGGGCGACAGTGCCTTGAGCAGGCCTGCCACCGCCAGCTCGGCCGACTTGCGTCCGGCCGCCTGTTCCGGCAACTCGCCGGCTTCATCTTCGACCAGGTCACCCAGCCGCAAGTCGCCTTCCCCGCCGGCGGGTTCGTCGAGCGACAGCGGCTCTGGGCCGAACAGCTTTTGGCATTCACGCACCTTGTCTTCCGGATACCTTGTTTCCGCCGCCAGCCGGGCGACGTCGGGCGCAATACCGGTCTGCATCCTGATGCGGTTGTAGGTACGGTACAGCTTATTGACCTTTTCCAGCAGATGGACCGGAATGCGTATCATGCGTGCCTGCTCGGCAATGGCGCGCGTGATCGCCTGGCGAATCCACCAGGTGGCATAAGTGGAAAACTTGTAGCCGCGCCGGTATTCGAACTTGTCGACTGCCCTCATCAACCCGAGGTTGCCTTCCTGCACCAGATCGAGAAAACCCAGACCGCGGTTCATGTATTTGCGCGCGACCGACACCACCAGGCGGAGATTCGCCGCAATCATTTCCTCCTTGGCCGCGCGCAACTCGGTGCGCGCGGCGCCGATGCGGGCCGACAGCTTGCCCAGCGCAACCGACGACACGGCGGTGCGCGCCTGCAAGCCAATCAACTTTTCTTGCAATACGCGCAGGCGCGGCGCTTCCTGCAACAGGCATTCGCGCTTGAGCGCACCGGAAGCCAATTCCCGTTCGAGCCAGCCTGGCGCTATCATGGCTTCCGGAAATTCGATGCGGAAACGCGCGAGCGGCATGCCGCAGCCATGCACCAGCGCATCGAGCATGTCGCGTTCGACTGCGCGCAGAACGACGGCGTCGGTTTCCACCAAAGCGACGAGATCGTCGATGGCGCGCGGCGTCAGGCAGCATTGCGCCATCACGCGCGACAGCTGCGCTTGCGCGTTGATGTAATCGCAACCGCAAGGGCCGCCATCCTCGTAGGCCCGCCCCAATGCGGCAAAGTCGCGCTCGACCTCGGCGAACCGCGCAACCCAGGCTTCCTCCGATTGTCTCCGAGCCGCGTCGAAGGCGTGCCGGCCGCCGTCATCGGGATCTGATTCCTCCTCGGCGACGGCGACCAATTCGGTAATGTCTTTTTGCTTTGCCCTGACGTTGCGCGCCGCCTGCAGCAAGGCATCGACCGCCGCCGGATATTCGGAGACCGCCTGCAGCATGGCGCCGGACGCATATTCGATGCGCCGGCCGATGTCGCGTTCTTGTTGCCGCGTGAGCAGCGCGCAACCGGCCATTTCGTGCATGTACAGCGCAGTGATGTCGGCAGAAGGCTGGTCTGATGCGCCATCGGACTCATGATCGGAATCGCGGACAATCTCGCCGAACGCCGCGCCCGCAAGGTCGCCTTCGACGCCATAAGGCGAGCCGCAGGACCCGGCTGCATCGGGAGGCAATCCAGGCAATGCGTCTTCGATTCCAAGCTCGGTTTCCAAGCCGTCCGAAAGCCGTGAGCCAAGCTCCAGCCCGCACAAGTCGAGCGCTTCCTCGTGGATTTCGGTTGCCTCAACGGATTCGCCTTGCATGAGGCCCGAAGCGGACGCCTCTCCGCGCTCAGTCTCAACGATGGGGCGATCCAAGCCGAACGCCTTTCCGGCGTTGCGGCACGCCTTTTTTCCATGTATAGCCATGTCTTTCCATTTCTGCAGCAGCGGCTGGAACCCCGGTGCAGCGCGCAATGCCTTGCCCGATAAACGACGCCGCCACGCGCAAAGCCGATGGCAATTCAGCACTTCTTGGGATGACAATATCCGCTGCGCGCGCGGCACTTCATGACTTACATCAAGGCTTGGGGAATTAGCGGACGAATGCGGCTTGCACCGGGCGCAGCAGAATGCGTGTCGTGCAATGGTGACGAGGGGAAATATTTGCGATGGGGGCGACCACGCGCGCTCCCTACGCCATGTCGGGACGCAGTCTTTGCTTTTATGCCGC
>DASVYZ010000063.1:0-7409 GCA_036391935.1 Burkholderiaceae bacterium
CACCAGCCGCAGTCAAGGCGGAACCCAAGGTCAATGCCACACCCGCAGCCGCGCCATCCGCGGCAACGCCCGAGCCTGCCGACAACACCGCTGCAAGGGCCGATGCGCAAACCGCCGCCCCCATCGAAATCACCACGACCCGGCTCAGAAGCGAACGCGCCGAGCTCTCGCCCAAGGTCGGCACCACGGTCTACACGATCGACATGCGCATGATAGACAGCATGGGCCAGGGCAGCGATACGCCGTTCGACGACGTGCTGTTGCGCCTCCCCGGCGTCGATCAGGATTCCAAGGCATCCGGCAGCATCCACGTGCGCGACGACCACGGCAACGTGCAATACCGCGTCGACGGCGTGCAACTGCCGGAGAGCATTACCGGCTTCGGCCAATCGATCGACACGCGCTTCATCCAGCAAGTCGATTTCGTCACCGGCGCGCTGCCCGCGCAATACGGTTTGCGCACCGCGGGCATCGTCGACATCACGACCAAGGAAGGCGACGTGGCCCCGGGCGGCCGCGTCGGCATCCTGGCCGGCAGCCACAACGACTTTGAGCCAAGCGTGGAATTGTTCGGCAGCGAAGGCAATTTCAGCTATTACCTGTCGGGCAGCTATCTCTCGAACGAACTCGGCATAGAAAACCCGTTGCCGGCCGATAGCGCCCTGCACGACAGGACGCAGCAAAGCAAATCCTTCGGCAGCCTGGCCTACCTGATCGACCCCGATACGCGCCTGGGCTTGCTGTTCGGCACCTATAGCGGACATTTCCAGATTCCGGACAACCCGGATCAGTCGCCATCCTTTACCCTGGCCGGCTATACTCCAGCCCCGTCTTCGCAGATCAATGAAAACCAGAGCGAAGTCAACCGTTTCTTCGTGCTCTCGTACCAGAAGAGCCTGGGCGACCTGAACTTCCAGGCTTCGTTCTTCCATCAATATTCCGACCTGCACTACATGCCGGACACCAATGCCGATCTGGCCTATCTCGGTACCGCGTCGGATACCATGCGCTCGAACGAGGCCAACGGCTTGCAATTCGACGCCGGCTACAAGCTCAATGCCAGCCACACCGTGCGTGCCGGGTTGGTCTATACGCGCCAGACCACGCAAAGCGACAACCTGGTCAGTGTCTTTCCAGTCGACACCACCGGCAAGCAGTCCAAGTTCATCCCCACAACCATCGTCGACGACTCGGGCATGATAGGCGACATCGCCAGCCTTTACCTGCAGGACGAATGGCATATCAGCGATCCGCTGACCTTGAATTACGGCTTGCGCTACGACCACGTCGATGCCTTCATCCGCGAACAGCAATGGAGCCCGCGCGTCAACCTGGCCTGGAAAGCGACGGACACCACCTCACTGCACGCCGGCTATTCGCGCTACTTCACGCCACCGCCGCAGGAACTGGCGGCGCAAAGCAGCATCAACCTCTACGCCAACACCACCAACGCGGCGAGCGTGCCGGTGTCGGACCAGGTGCGGGCCGAACGCACCAATTATTTCGACTTCGGCATCAGCCAAAAGGTCGGCGCCAACCTGACCCTGAATGCCGACACTTACTACAAGAAGATCCACAACCTGATCGACGAAGGCCAGTTCGGCCAGGCCGTGATCCTCTCGCCGTTCAACTACCAGTTCGGCTATGCCAAGGGCCTGGAACTCTCAGGCCTGTACGCTGCCAAGACCTGGGGCGGCTTCTTGAATGTGACGCTGGAAAAGGCGCAGGGCCAGCACATCATATCGGGCCAATCGCTGTTCCAGCCCGACGAGCTGGCCTATATCGCCAACCACTACATCTACCTCGACCACGACCAGAGGCTGACCATCTCCGGCGGCGTGCACTACAACTTCGGCGATTCGCAAGCCAGCACCGACTTCCTCTACGGCAGCGGTTTGCGCAACACGCCGGCCGGCGGGGCGCCGAACTCGACCGAGTTGCCCGCTCATACCAGCGTCAACGCTGCGTTGACGCATACCTGGAAAAACACCGGCTTCGGCACCATCGAAGGGAGGCTTTCCGTGGTCAACCTGTTCAACAAGTCGTACCTGTTGCGCGACGGCACAGGCGTAGGTGTGGGCGCGCCGCAATATGGCGCGCCGCGCACGTTCTACGCCGGCATTTCGACGAGCTTCTGATTTGCACGTGGACATCCGGCATGAATGGATGTCCGCGCCGCAATGAGCCCGTCTCCGACTTCATCGCACCGCATGGCGCACTACTACCGCGGCAAACATAATTGGCCTTCGCGCCGCTTTGGCGAGCGCGCGATCGACCTCGCTTTGCTGGGCGGATTCGTTGCGTCAGTCAGCCATGCCCTCGGCTTGCTCGGCAAGCTGAGCGTAACGCGCCATGAATTCACGCTCCCTCCGGAACGGCGCCTGCACAAGCCGCTGCGCATCGCCTTCGCCTCGGACTTTCACGCCGGGCCTACCACGCATCCCGCACTGTTCCGCGATCTGTTTCATGCCATCGCGCAGGAAAAGCCGGATCTCTTGCTGCTCGGCGGGGATTTCGTATCCTGCAAGGCTGAATACGCCGAGGCCTTCACCGGCTATCTGACCGCCTGCAGGCCTGCACTGGGAAAATTCGCCGTATTCGGCAATCACGATCTGTGGGTCGATGACCGGAAGCTGACGAACATGTTCGAACGAGCCGGCGTCAGCTTGCTGATCAACCGCAACTTGCGCTTGCCCGCCCCCTTTGATGCGGTATCGCTATGCGGGATAGACGACCCTTGGACCGGCGAACCCGATGCCGACGCCGCATTCCACGAAGCCCAGCCGACGCGCATTTTCCTGACCCATGCGCCGGACGGCCTGCTCTTCACCAAGGACAAGCGCTTCGACCTCGCCTTCGCCGGCCATACCCATGGCGGGCAGATCGTGCCGTTGAGCGGCAAGCCTATGGTGCTGCCGCACGGCCCCTTGAGCCGCAGCTACCCTTACGGCCGCTTCGACTTGGAACAGCAGGCCGCGCTGATCGTCAGCCGTGGCGTGGGCTGCAGCACGCTGCCGCTGCGCATCAATGCCGACCCCGAATTGGTTATCTGCGCGCTGAGCTGAGCATTTTCTTGGCAATGTGACGGCATTGCAGCAACATCAGCGCAGGAACATCCAGATCGTCAACACCACGCCAACCGCAACCACAAACAGGCGCAAGGCCCTTTCCGGCAAGCGGTGCATCAGCGCGCCGCCGATGACGCTTCCGGCCACGGCGCCGATGCCGAGCGCAATGACGGCAGGCCAATCGACCTGGTTGGAAAAGGCGAAGATCGCGACCGCCGAGGCATTCATCGCCATTGCCAGCACATTCTTGGTGCCGATCGAGGTGCGCACAGCCTGGCCGGCGATGGCAAGTGCCGCCAGCATGAGGAAGCCGATGCCGCCGCCGAAATAACCGCCGTAGACGGCGATCGCGCCCTGAATCGCCATCAACAACCAGGCCGGCATGCCGGCTGCCGCATTCAAGGGTTTGCTGCGAAAGCTGCCCCAGGTGAAAACGGCGGTGGCGAACAGGATCAACCACGGCACGAGGCGGGCGAAGAACGATGCGGGCGTATGGAGCAGCAGCAAGGCGCCGACCACCCCGCCGATCAGGCTGATAATGAACAGCGTGCGAAACTTGAGCGGCCCCACGCCGTCGGCCACGTCGCGGCTGCTCCACGCCATGTTGATCTGGCTCGGGAACAGCGCGAGGGTGGAAGTGATATTGGCCGCAAGCGGATCGAGCCCGCCCAGCAGCAATGCCGGAAACGTGATGAAAGACCCGCCGCCGGCCAGCGTGTTTTGCGTACCGGCGTACAGGCCGGCCAGACAGACAAGGATGAACAGGCGCAGGTCGAGCGCGCTATGCAAGGTGACCCCTTGCGCATGCGCGCAATACGAAGTTCGGCATGCCTGCTCTCAGCGCGCGGGGGCAGTCGGGACAGCGGGGGCCGGCTGGCCCGTTGCAGGCTGGGCATTGGCTTGCGCGGCAGCCGCCTGCTGCTTGGCCTTTTCTTCCTTATCCTTTTTCTTGGCCATTTCGTGGCCGACCACGCAGCCTGCGACTGCGCCGGCAACGGCATGGTGTCCCGCCACGTGGCCGGCCACGCCGCCCACGACCGCGCCCTTGATGCAGCCCTTGGCTTCGGCCAGGCCAGGCAGTAGGAAAGCTGCGGCCAACAGGAGAGCGAATAATGATTTCATGGTGAATTTCCCTTAAAGTAACCCCGCCTCGCGCATAGTTTATGGGTTTTCACGGAACCTTGCTTGCCGCGGCTCACGTGCGGCCCCATTCGCGCTATCATGGAACCGACATCGATTTTCAGTCATTCCGCCATGACCGACAAAAGCAACGAATTCCAGTTCATCGAAGACTTGACGGCCGAGCTGTCGACCAAGGAACTGGTGTTCCCGACCTCGCTCAACGTGACGATGAAGATCCGCCATGCGCTCAATTCGCCCGACATCTCGAACGATGCCGTCGCCCGCATCGTCGGGGCCGAGCCGGTGCTGTCGGCCTATATCCTGCGCCTGGCCAATTCGGCGATGTTCAACCAGACCGGTACCCCCTTCACCGATTTGCGCAAGGCCACAATGCGCCTGGGACATTCGATGGTGCGCAACGTCGCCATCTCGGTCGGCATGAAACAACTGGTGCAAAGCAAGTCTTCGGCCGAAATCCCCAAGGAGATCGACGGATTGTGGAAGCGTTGCATACGGATTTCGGCACTTTCCTACGTCATCGCACGGCGCATGACGCGCGTCAACCCCGATACGGCCATGATGGCCGGCCTACTGCTCAACATCGGCAAGTTCTACATCCTCAATCGCGCCCATGCCTATGATGCGCTGTTCGGCGACGAATCCGCACTGTGGGAACTGGTCGACCGGTGGCATGCCAATATCGGCACTGCCATCCTGGAAAGCTGGGAAGTGCCGGAAGAAATCAGCAATGCCGTGTTGAACGGTTCCGACGCCGGCTATACGCACCGCGGCGGCGCCGATTTGACCGACGTGGTCTTGACCGCGGATTTCCTCGACGGCCAATTCTATTCGAGCATGGAGGGTGAAGCGACGGAATGGAGCGACTTGCCGCCGGCCATGACCGTGCTCGGCCTCGACTACGACAAGAGCAAGGTGCTGATCGACGATACGCGCGACGAGCTGGCCCTCATCTTCCAGGCGATCGCTTAATCGTCAGGCAGGACGACTGGCGGCATATCGGGCATTTCCTCTTCCAGGGACACGATGCGGTTGCGCCCCTCGCTCTTGGCTTGCAGCAGCGCCTTCTCGGCACGCTGGATCATGGTTTCCGCCGTATCGTTGACGGCATTGGTGGTGATACCGGCCGAAAACGTCAGTTTCAAATCCGGCGCGATGTGATCCCAGTTGACGGCATCGATCGCCTTGGTCAGACGGTTCATGGCGATCATGCCGTGATCGAGCCAGGTGGCCGGCAGCACGATGCCGAACTCCTCCCCGCCTAGGCGGCCGAACCGGTCCAGCGCGCGCAACAGCTTGGTCGAAGCGTCAGACATCGTCTTCAACACCATGTCGCCGGCCGTGCTGCCGTATTTGTCGTTGACCGCGCGGAAGTGGTCGAGGTCGACGATGGCGAAACAGAACGGATGGCCGGTGCGTTTGGCGCGCAACAGCTCCCACTCAAGGGTCTCCACCAGCGCGCGCCGGTTCAATGCCCCGGTCAAAGCGTCATGGCTGCCAAGGGCATCGATCTTGGCCAGCGCATACGCCAATTCGGTATTGGAATGATGCATGCGCGCCTGGATTTCGCGATGCTGCAGGCGCATATAGACGCCGAAGGCCAGCAAAGCCGAGAGCGAGGCGCAGATCACCAGCATCTGGGCGTCGGATACCCCCGGCCCGAGAAAATTATTTAACACCACCCGCATGGCGAAACTGGCAACCACTGTTGCGATGGCCCAGCGCACGAAAAATTGCAGCAGGAGGTCCGAACCGGCTTGACGTTCTTGCATAAAAGCGCCCGAAAATGATGGAAAAGTAGCCTGACGCCGGCAGTCATGCCGGCGAGGATGCAAAACCGATCATAAGGTATTTTCGGACCTTGTCTATCGAAGTGACGTCACGAAGTTACATTTGGACAACACCTCTCGGGCGTTATTCAGGCATTGACGCTGCGCTTGACGAAAAACAAGGCCGTACCTACCGCCATCAGCACGCTGCCAAAAAAGCGGTTTTGCCTTTGCACCATTTTCTGGTCGCGGAAGAAGCGCTGCATGGAGAAGGCCGCAAACGCATAGCCGTGCATCACCATCAAGTCCACCGTCACCATGGTCACCCCCATCACGAACAATTGCGGCAGCAACGGCGCATCGTGGGCGATGAATTGCGGCAGCACCGCCACCATGAAGATGATGCCCTTGGGGTTGGTGGCATTGGTCAGGAAACCGGTCAGCACGCGGCGCCGCAGGCTGGGCGTACCGTTCGCAAGCCGATGGGGCGTGTCTTCCGGCCCGACGGCCGTCTTGGCGCGGAATTGCATGAAGCCCAGGTAGATCAGGTACAGCGCGCCGACGATCTTGACGATATTGAACGCAAGCTGCGAAGCCAGCAGCAGGGACCCGACGCCGGCGCCGGCAATGCCCAGGATCAGCAGCAAGCCGGCTTCCAGGCCCACGATGGTGCCGCTGGTGCGTTTGACGCCATACGACAAGCCATGCGACATGCAAAGCACTGCGCCGGAACCGGGAGAAACCGCGATGATGCAGGAAGCGACGAGGAAAGTGAGCCAGGTGGAGAGTGCCATGGGAAGACCAGGATGAATGACAGCCGACATGATACCAAGGCGCCGCATTTCCCGCAGACTACCCGGGCTTGCGCCCGAGCACCGTGAATACCCGATGCGGAACGGCCAACACCGGTTCAGGGAATTCAGCCGCCAGCAGGGCCGCCAATTCGCTGTCGAACTTCTCGATAGCCGGCGCTTCCAGGCTCGCCGCGATACCCGCACTGGCGCGCAACCTGCCACGCCATGTTTCATGGCTATAAGGCAAATCGATGTCGAAGCTGAACGATTCGATGCCGACAAACCCCGCCGCCATCAGATCGGAAAACCATTGCGGATAGATGCCCTTGCCGTCGCCAAGATTCCATGCGGGGTTGTGGCGCCGGATCAATGCCTCGCTGGCGGCAACCACGTTGCCCGTAACCGGCAGCCAGTCGAGATGGGAAATGACCAGCGCGCCATTGGCGCGCAGCATGCGCTTCGCCTCGCGCGCAACCACATCGCGCTTGAACCAATGCCAGCACTGGCCGGCTGTGATCACGTCGAACGCCTCGTCTGGCAAACCGCTGTCTTCGGCGCGCGCTTCGATGTAATCGACGTGGACGCCTTCTTCGATGCCGATCTGCCTGGCCTGCGCCATCATTGCCGCAGCGGGATCG
>DASVYZ010000064.1:0-7943 GCA_036391935.1 Burkholderiaceae bacterium
CGGACTGGCGGTTTTGCGTGAAATTCGCACTGGCATCGACACTTGGGAAGAGGCCCGAATGCAGCTGGTCGAGATAAGCTTTGGCCTGATCGTAACGCGCCAGCGCCGACGCGAGGTTCGGGTTGGCCTGCTCGATCTGCGACTCCAGTCCATCCAGTACCGGATCGCGATACACTTGCCACCAAGATCCGCGCGGCAAGGCCTCTGCCGGCTGGGCCGGCTGCCATGGACTGTCTTTCCAGGCATCGCCCTTCACTTCGACCACCGGTTCGTGATAAGTCGGCGCCAGAGAGCAGCCGCCGAGGCAAAGGGCCAGCGCTGCGGCGGCCAGCAGGGTGCGATGTGGCTTCATGTTCGGCTTCAAGGCTTTGCTGCTCCAGCCGGAGCAGCGGGTGCGGCGGCCGCTGGAGCCAGCTTGACCTGGTCGCCCTCCTCCAGCGAATCGGGCGGATTGTCGACAACGCGATCCGTGGCCGCCAGGCCGGACGCGACTTCCACCACGTTGCCCAAGTCATTGCTAACGGAAATCGTGCGATACGCCACGCGATTGTCGGGCGTCAGCGTGGCCACGCGCAAGCCTTCCTTGCGGAAGGTCAGCGCCGAAACCGGCAAGCGCACCACCGCCGGATTGTTCGGCAGCGCGAAGCTGACATTACCATACTCGCCCGGCAAGAGCTTGCCATCCTTGTTGTCGACCGACAGTTCGATCAATACCGTACCCGTATCGCCGCTGACCGCCTGCGAATTGTCGGACAACACGCCGCTGAAGGTTTCGCCGGGGCGTTCCGGCACGGTGAATTGCGCTTTCATGCCGACCTTGATCTGGGTCGCATAAGCCTGCGGCACGCTCACGTACAGGCGCAGCTTGTGCACGTCGGCCACGGTAAACAATTCGTGGCCGGCATCATGCCCGGCGTTGATCAGGGCGCCGATGTCGGTCTTGCGTGCCGTGACGATGCCGTCGAAGGGCGCGGTGATGTGCTTGAACCCTTCCAGTGCCCGCAAACGTTCCACTTCGGCACGCGACGCCTGCACCAATGCCTTCTTGGCGTCGTAGTCGCCGCTCTTTTCATCGGCTTCCTGCTGTGAGACGGAATCCGAAGACAAGAGGTTGTGCCAGCGCTTGCTGGTGATTTCGGTCAAGCGCTCGTTGGCCAGCGCGGTGTCGAGATTGGCTTGCGCCTGTTTCAGTTGCTGGTCGATTTCAGGCGTCTCGATCTCGGCCAGCACCTGCCCCGACTTGACCGGAGTCCCGATGTCGACCGACCAGTTCTTGAGATAGCCGGAGACGCGCGCGTAAACTGAAGAGGAGTAATACGCCTGCAGCGTGCCGGGCAGGGTCAGCGTCTCGCCCGTGCTGCGTCCCTCCGGCTGGATCAGCTTGACCACGGGAATCGCCTGTTCGTGCGTCAGCGTGGCGAGCGAGGATTTTTCCTTGGCGCGGCTGGTAACGCCCCACGCCACCACCACGGCGGCGATAACCAGAACGATCAGGGCTTTCGATTTCAGATTGCCGGGCGGACGCTTGGCAAGCGGCGTCTCGATATCATGCGAACTCACTGGTTTCTCCATCTGGCGAAGTGGTTGTTGTAACTGAGTGCTTACGATGCGCAATGCTGAACACAATAGGCACGAAAATCAAGGTGGCGACGGTGGCGCATAGCAGGCCGCCGATCACGGCGCGACCCAAGGGCGCGTTCTGCTCGCCGCCTTCGCCCAGGCCCAGCGCCATCGGCGCCATGCCGATGATCATCGCCAGGGCCGTCATCAAAACCGGGCGGAAACGCGTGAACCCCGCTTCGAGCGCGGCGCGCACCGGGTCGTTGGTATGCAACAGCCGTTCACGCGCGAAGCTGACCACCAGAATACTGTTGGCGGTCGCCACGCCCATGCACATGATGGCCCCGGTCAAGGCGGGCACCGAGAGCGTGGTATGCGTCGCGAACAGCATCCAGACGATGCCCGCCAAGGCGGCCGGCAAGGCAGTGATAATGACGAACGGGTCGGTCCAGGACTGGAAATTCACCACGATCAGCAGATAAATCAGGATGACGGCTGCCAGCAGGCCGAACAGCAGGCCCGAAAATGCCGTGTTCATGGTCTGCACTTGGCCGCGCAGGTTGATGGTTGCCCCCTTCGGCCGGTCCTTGGCATTGTCTTGCAAGATCTTTTCGATGTCCGTCGCCAGGGCGCCGAGGTCGCGCCGCTGCGGCGTGGCGAATATGTCGATCACCGGCTGCACCGCGTAATGCGACACCACGGCCGGCGTCTCGCCGCGCTTGATCGTAGCGACGCCGCCCAGTATCTGCTGGCCTTTGGCCCCGTCGGCCGAGATGGCGATATTTTGCATATCAGACAGCGACTGGTTGCGGTATTCGGGAGTTTGCGCCACGATGGGGTAGGACACGCCGTTGCGCTTGTTGAGCCAGAACGCCGGCGCCACCTGGCCCGAACCGGCCATGGTCACGACCAGGCTATTGGTCACGTCGCGTTCCGTGATGCCCAACTGCTTGGCGCGCGTACGGTCGACATCGACCATCAGGGCCGGATAGTTATTGGCCTGCTGGATGCGCGCGTCCGCCACGCCCGTCACTTCCTTGATCTGGCGCAGCAGCTTCTGCGCGTAAGCCATGTTGGCTTCGCCGTTGGGGCCCATCACTTGCACGTCGATCGGCGCCGGCGCACCGAAATTCAAGATCTGGCTGATGATGTCGGCCGGCAGGAAAGAGAAGGTCGCGCCGGGGAATTTGGTCGCTAGGTCGCCGCGCAGTTTCTCGACATACTCTTCGGTCGGTTTGTGGTCTTCCTTGAGCGTAATGAGCACATCGCCGTCCTGCGGGCCAATGGTGCCGGTGTTGCTGTAGACCATGTTAATGCCGGACACCGTCAGGCCGATGTTGTCGACCACGCTGCCCAATTCCTCGGCCGGAATCACGTTGCGCACCTCACGCTCGACCTGATCAAACAGCTTGGCCGACTCCTCGATGCGCGTGCCCACCTGCGCCCGCACGTGCATCTTGATCTGGCCGGCATCGACCGCCGGGAAAAAGTCGCGGCCGAGGAAAGGCACCAGCGCGAACGAGACCAGGACGATGCCCAGGAAACCGGCGACGAAACGGCTCCTGTGCTCCATGGCCAGCACCAGCAAGGAGTAATACACCTCGCGCACCTTGGCGAAACGTTTCTCGAACCCCTGCTGGAAGCGCACGAGCGGATTCTTCGACCGCGTGGGGCTGTGGTGATCGGGCTGGGCCATCTGCAGCGTCTGGCCCGAAGCATGGCCGCCCACCGCATGCGCACGCAACAGGTAGGCAGCCAGCGTTGGCACCAGGGTACGCGAGAGGCAGAACGAGGCGATCATGGCGAACACCACCGCTTCGGCCATCGGCACGAACAGGTAGTGCGCCACGCCGTTCAAGAAGAACATCGGAATGAACACGATGCAGATGCACAAGAGCGAGACGAAAGCCGGGCCGACGATCTGGTGCGCGCCATCCATGATGGCGGTGCGCACTTCCTTGCCCTGCTCAAGGTGCCAGTTGATGTTCTCGATGGTCACCGTCGCATCGTCGACCAGAATCCCGACCGCCAGCGCAAGGCCGCCCAGCGTCATGATGTTGAGCGACTCCCCCATCGCATACAGGCCGGCGATCGAGGACAGGATGGCCAGCGGAATCGAGACCGTGATGATCAGGGTCGAGCGCCAGCTACCGAGGAACAAGAGGATCATGGCGGATGTCAGGAGTGCCGCGATCACCGCTTCGCGCGCCACGCCCGAAACCGCGGCCTTGACGAAGACCGACTGGTCGCCGATAGCATCGACATGCACCGAAGACGGCAAGGTTTCCTTCAGCACCGGCAACAGCTTGCGGACGTTGCTGACGATATCGAGCGTCGACGCCGCGCCGCTCTTCAACACCGTCATCAGCACCGAGTGGCTGCCGTCGACGCGCACCACGTTGATCTGCGGCGGATTGCCGTCACGCACGGTGGCGACGTCGCGCAAATAAACCATGGCGCCATCGACCGACTTGATCGGCAGATCGGCCAACTTCTTGAAATCGTCCGGGCTGTTGTTCAAGTGCACGCTATATTCGAAGCGGCCTATCTTTTGCGTGCCCACCGGAATGATCTGGTTTTGCGCGGCCAGGGCGTTTTCCACATCCTCGGCCGAAAGGTGCTTGGCCTGCAGCGCCTGCTGATTGACGTCGATCTGGATCTGGCGCACCTTGCCGCCATAAGGCGATGGAATCGCCGTCCCCGGCACGGTGGCCAATTGCGGGCGGATGAAATTTTGCCCGTAGTCGAACAGCTTTTGCTCGGACTCCTGGTTCGAAGACAGGGCCAATTGCAGGATGGGCACCGTCGAGGCGTTGTAATTCAAAATCAGAGGCGGCGTGATGCCCGGCGGCATCTGCTTCAACACCGTCTGCGAAATCGAAGTGACCTGGGCCGTGGCGGTGCGAATATCGACGTTAGGCTGGAAAAAGATCTTGACCACCCCGTAGCCGGGCAGCGATTGCGATTCGATGTGGTCGATGTCGTTGACGGTCGACGACAGCGAGCGCTCGTAGTAATAGACCACGCGGCCGGACATGTCTTCGGGCGACAGGCCGGTATAGGTCCACACCGCGCTGATGACGGGGATCTTGATGTCGGGGAAGATATCGGTCGGCGACTTCAAGGCGGCCAGCGGCCCGAAAATCAGGATCAAGAGCGCCAGCACCACGAAGGTATAGGGTCGCTTGAGGGCGACGCGGACAAACCAAAGCATTCAGGGACTCCGTTAGGAAGCAGCCGGCGCTCATGCGGCGGCGCCACGAATTATAGGAGCGGATCTTTCCAGGAATCATTAAACATTATTCATAACTTCGCCGCGCCGTGGCCACTACAATTCGGCTGTGCCGTCGGTTCGGCCTGTCCATCTTGCCTATCCTGTAATTCATCAGGCCGCCTCTGGGAGATCAAAATGAAAGGCTATCAGCTCGAATTCTTTACGCAACAAGACATTTTTCACAGCGGCAAACACCTCTCCGATTGGCTGATCGACCAAGCCCGTGCGCTGGGGATCAAGAGCGCGACCGTATTCATGGGTTCGACCAGCCTGCGCCAGCAGGCGGCTCATATGTTCGACCTGATCGACCATCCTGTCCAGGTGACGATGATCGTGAGCGAAGACCAGTGCGACAGTTTGTTTGCGGCGCTGAAGAAGGAAAAACTGCATCTGTTTTACGTCAAGCTGCCGGTCGAATATGGCCGGGCCGGCGCATGAAAAAGGCCCGGCGGGCGCCGGGCCAATCTCCTAACAGACCTTGATTCGAAATTTGCAGACCGGCATCAGGCGCCGGAATAATCGGGGTTGCGCGCCACATACACCATCACTTTGTGATCGAGCACGCCCGGCGGAGCAATGCGCTGCAGATCGAACGCCATCATGCTGCCGCTGGTGTCAAAATCCCAGGCGAAGGCTTTGTCGCCGACCTTGAACCGGACGATGTCGCCTCCTGTCACGTTCACGTAATTCGTACCCGGAGTGATGACGACGGTATGTTCGGATGCCGCAGGCGGCACCGCATCTCCCAAGAGCTTGGCATCGGGTTCGGCGGCTTGGCACACGGCCGCGCTGCCTGACAACAACAAAGCTCCGAGACAGGCAAATGCTAAATTGCGTTTCATGATTTGCTCCTCAGAATGAAGACCTGTGCTTTGACCGGCGCCGCACCGCGGCGAAGGCTGCACACGGCGCTACTTTGCGCCGCCGCGCATTAACTCCGGCTTTCCAAATCATTAAGCATATTTAATGATTCCGCGGCGCGGCTTTGCTAGAGTGGATTCTCCATGAAGATCCTCGTCGTCGAAGATAATCAGCGTGTCGCGCAGTTCCTGGTCAAGGGACTGGGCGAAGCGGGTTATACAGTCGATCATGCGGACAATGGACGAGACGGCATGTTTCTCGCCGTTAGCGAACCGTATGACGCGATTGTGATGGACCGCATGCTGCCCGGCGGAGTCGACGGCATCATGCTGGTCGCCTCGCTCAGACGCGACGGTTGCACGATACCTATCCTCATTCTTTCGGCGCTGGGCGAAGTCGACGACCGCATCCTCGGCCTGAAAAGCGGCGGCGACGACTATCTTGTCAAGCCGTTTTCGATCGGCGAATTGCTGGCACGACTCGACGCCATCCTGCGCCGCACGCAAAACCAACAGCCATGCAGCACCCTGACCGTGGCCGATCTGCAGATGGATCTGCTGTCGCACAAAGTGTCGCGTGCCGGCAGGCCGGTCGCCCTGCAGCCGCGCGAATTCAAATTGCTCGAATATTTGATGCGTCATGCGGGGCAGATCGTCACGCGCACCATGCTGCTCGAAAATGTATGGGACTATCACTTCGATCCGCAAACCAACGTGGTCGACGTGCACATCAGCAAACTGCGGCAAAAGATCGATGCCGATACCGCGATACCCTTGCTGAAGACCATCCGCAATGCCGGATACATGCTGACCGCGCATGGCTAGGCCGAATTTCCGGCGCCTCTCGGCCTCGAATATCGCGGCCAGCTATGTGGCAATCAGCCTGATCGTGCTGATCCTGTTCGCCGCCCCCATTCTCTATGCCTGGGACACCATCGTCGAAGAACGCGGCACGGCCCGGCTGCGCGAAGATGCCGAGCGGCTCTCGCGCGTGCTCGACAATCACGGGCCGCAAGCCTTGAAGACCGTGATCGACGCAATGATAGAAGCCCAGCAGGCGGGCGACGAAAAATTCATCCTGCTGGCCGATCGCAATCTGCATCCCCAGGAGGGCAATCTCCCCGCCTGGCCTGCAGGCATCCCCGATGACGCCGGCACCTACCGCGTCTCGCTCGCCGTGGGAGGGCGGCAGGTCGATGCCACCATGGTGCGCATGCCGCTATCGAACGGCGACCAGTTGCTGGTCGGGCGCAATGAAGCGCGTTTCGGCTCGGCGCGCACGCTGTTCTGGGTCGGCCTGGTCGGCGCCGCCGGTGCCGTGCTGTTCTTCGGCCTGTCGGGCGGCATGCTGATCCGCGCCATGCTGTTGGCCGAGGTGCAAGGCATCAGCCGCACCGCCGCCGCCATCGTCGCAGGCGACTTGACGCGCCGCCTGCCGACCACGGGCGAGACCAACGAACTCGACATGCTGGCCCATACCGTCAACAGCATGCTGGACCAGATCGAACAATTGATACGCGGTGTGCGCAATGTCTCGAATGCGGTGGCGCATGATTTGCGCACGCCCCTGATGGAATTGCGTTCGCGCCTGGAGGAGCTGACCTGGAGCCGCCCCGCAGCGGCGGACGTGTTTCCCGCAATCGAATCGGCAGTGGCCGACATCGATCGCATTATCGCCATCTTCAATGCGCTGCTGCGTCTGGCCGAAATCGACAACGGTTTGTCGCGCTCGGGTTTCGTTGCGGCGGATTTGACCCGGATCGCCGAAGATGCGGTCGAGTTTTACCAGCCGCTGGCCGAGGTGAAAGGCTTGCGCATCCGTTTTTCAGGAACGGAGAAAAATCTGGCTGCGGGCGACCCCTTGCTGTTGGCGCAAGCCGTCGGCAACCTGATCGACAACGCCTTGAAATACGCATCGCGTGAAGTGCGCGTCTCGGTGCAGCGCGCGGAAGGATGGGGGCAGTCAGGTTTCGCCATCTCCGTAGCCGACGATGGCCCGGGCATCGCCGAAGAGGAAAAAGACAAGGTCACGCAACGATTTTATCGCGGCGACGCCAGCCGTGGCACGCCCGGCGTGGGCCTGGGGCTGAGCCTGGTCGCAGCAGTAGCCAAACTGCATGGCGGCTCGCTTAATCTGAAAGATGCCGCACCGGGATTGGATGCGCAGTTGATTTTGCCGGAGTAAAACGATCCCACCGCCACGCCAGCGCAGCGGTAGGGGCGCCTCGAATGAGACTTAGTTGACGGAC
>DASVYZ010000065.1:0-4007 GCA_036391935.1 Burkholderiaceae bacterium
GACCACACCGGCGACTTGTTCGATTTCCAGGAGACGGCCGCCTTGGTCGAGCAGCTCGACCTGGCCATTTGCGCCGACACTTCAACCGCTCACCTGGCCGGCGCGATCGGCAAGCCGGTCTGGCTGCTCAACCGCTACAACACCTGCTGGCGCTGGCTGCGCGATCGCACCGACAGCCCATGGTATCCGGCCATGCGCCTGTTCCGCCAACCGGCACTGGGCGATTGGGACAGCGTGATGGCGGACGTCAAGGCGGCACTTGAAGCCGAAGCGCGGGCGCGCTCGCCGCACTGAGCATCGAGCGTCCGGCGGGCTTGAAATAACGCGCCATGTCGATGGCAGCCGCATTTTCATTGCGGCAATGCCATATCGTTTATCGGTTGGACTTTCTCAAGCGAGACGCAAGCGCTATGATGTAGGAATGATAGACGCTCTCGACTATTTCGCTGCGCTGGTGCAACAAGACGCTTCGATCCCGCTGTTCGAAGCGGCGCTCTCGCTTGAGCAGGATGAAGACCCGCATCTCGACCTCGTCGCCGCCACGGCCGAGCTCGACATGCTGGCCGCCAAGCTGCAAAAACGCATGTCGCCCGATACCTCGGCCATCCAGCGCCTGCGCATCCTGAACCATTACTTCTATCGCGAACTGGCCTTCGGCGGCAACGTCAACAACTATTACGACCCGGACAACAGCTACCTGCACCGCGTCATCGCCAACCGGCGCGGCATTCCGATTTCGTTGGCCGTGATCTACATGGAGCTGGCAAGCCAGATCGGGCTGGAAGTCAAGGGTATTTCCTTCCCCGGCCACTTCCTGATGAAGCTGCCTGTCACCTCGGGCGAGATCATCATCGATCCGTTCAACGGCGCCAGCCTCTCGCGCGAAGAACTCGAAGAGCGGCTCGAGCCCTATCTGGCCGAGCATGGCGACGAACCAGACAAACCGCTGTCGAGCTATCTGCAGCCGGCGCCGCCGCGCGACGTTCTCGCGCGCATGCTGCGCAACCTCAAATCGCTATTCCACGAACAGGCACGCTGGCACAACCTGCTGCCGGTGCAAAAACGCCTCACCATCCTGCTGCCGGACGACATCACAGAAGTGCGCGACCGCGGCCTGACCTATGCCAGGCTGGACCGCGCGCAGGAAGCCCTGCCGGACCTGGAAGCCTACCTGTTCGAACGGCCTTATGCGCCCGATGCGAAGGCGCTGCGTTCGCAAATCGGCAAGCTGCGCAAGGCGAGCAAGCCGGTGAATTGAAGCGGCGGCACGCCTGCGGCTTTTCCCACGCTACAAAACCGTCAAGAGCGAGGCAAACGGCTACTTGGCCTTCGCCTCAATCGCCTCCCACTTCTCCAATGCCTCCATCAACTGCTCGTCAATCTCCCCGTTACGCGTGTTCAAACGCCTCGCCTCATCCGGCCCGCTCTTGTACAAGTCGGCCGCATTCAAGCGCAGATTGATCGCTGCCTGTTCCGCTTCCAGATCGGCAATCAGCTTGGGCAATTCCTCCAGCTCGCGCTGTTCCTTGTAGCTGAGCTTCTTCTTTTGCGGCGCAACCTGCGGAGCGGGCGCCGGCGCCGGCGCTTTCGCTTCCGGCTTGGGCGCATTCTTGATCGGCGCCGCCGCTTCCAGCGGCTTGGTACGCACACGTTCCCAATCGGTATAGCCGCCGACGAATTCGCGCCACGTACCGCCACCTTCGGCCACGATCACCTGGGTAACCACGTTGTCCAGGAAAGTGCGGTCATGGCTGACCAGGAATACCGTGCCGCTATAGTCTTCCAGCAACTCTTCGAGCAATTCCAGCGTATCGATATCGAGATCGTTGGTCGGCTCGTCGAGCACCAGCACGTTGGCCGGCTTGGCGAACAGGCGCGCCAGCAGCAAGCGGTTGCGCTCGCCGCCGGAAAGCGACTTGACCGGCGAACGCGCCCGCTCCGGCGCGAACAGGAAATCGCCGAGATAGGTCATCACGTGCTTGCGCTGGCCGTTGATCTCGACCCAGTCGCTGCCCGGCGCGATGGTGTCGGCCAGGCTCGCATCCTCGTTCAATTGCGCGCGCATCTGGTCGAAGTAAGCCACCTGCAGCTTGCTGCCCTGCCTGATCGTGCCGGAATCGGCCGGCTCCTCCCCCAGGATCAGCTTCAGGAGCGTGGTCTTGCCCGCCCCGTTCAAACCGATCAAGCCCACCTTGTCGCCGCGCATGATGGTGGCCGAAAAATCGCGCACGATGACCTTCTCGCCATAGCGCTTGTTGACGTCGATCAGCTCGGCCACGATCTTGCCCGAACGGTCGCCCGTGGCGATATCGAGCTTGACCTGCCCTTGCTGCTCGCGCCGCGCGGCACGCGATTCGCGCAGGGCTTCGAGCCGGCGCACGCGGCCTTCATTGCGCGTGCGGCGCGCTTCCACGCCCTTGCGAATCCACACTTCTTCCTGCGCCAGGAACTTGTCGAACTTGGCGTTTTCCACTTCCTCGACCGCCAGTTGTTCAGCCTTGCGCGTCTGGTAGGCCGAGAAATTGCCCGGATACGACAACAGGCGGCCACGGTCGAGTTCGATGATGCGCGTGGCCACGTTATCGAGAAAGCTGCGGTCATGGGTGATGAAGAGCACGCTGCCCTTGTATTCGCGCAGCAGGCCTTCGAGCCATTGGATCGAGGTGAAATCGAGGTGGTTGGTCGGCTCGTCCAGCAGCAACACGTCGGGCCTGCCGACCAGCGCGCAAGCCAGCGCCACGCGCTTTTGCATGCCGCCAGAGAGCGTGCCGATCTTCAGGTCGCGCGACAGGTTCAAGCGGTCCAGCGTGGCTTCGACGCGGTTATCGAGGTTCCACGCGTCGCCGGCATCGATCCGCTCGGACACCACGTGCATGCGCTCCATCAAGGCATCGTCGTCGGCGCCGCCCAGCTGCGCGGTCAGGCTGTCGTACTCGGCCAGCAAGGCGCGCCACTCGCCCAGGCCCGAAGCCACGGCGTCAAACACCGTCATCTCGGGCGCAAATTGCGGCTCCTGCTCGACATAGGCAACCTTCAAGCCCTGCTGCATCACGAGCAAGCCATCGTCCAGGCGGGACGTGCCGCTGATGATCTTGAGCAGGGAAGACTTGCCCGTGCCGTTACGCCCGATCAAGCCGACGCGCTCGCCGGATTCGAGCGAAAATTCGGCATGGTCGAGCAAGGCGACGTGGCCAAAGGCCAATTGGGCATTGGTAAGGGAAATGACTGCCATGATTGAAAGCGAGGAAAGCGGAGGACAATCCGGCATTGTACCGCGCCGGGCCGCTCCTTTCGCCCGTTTTCGCTGCGCAATCGGCTGGTTTGCGCCGATTCGGGGCCACTCTCGGCTATAATTCCCGCTCGCGTCTCGCCGTAGCACAATGGATAGTGCACATGCCTCCTAAGCGTGGGATACAGGTTCGATTCCTGTCGGCGGGACCAAAAAATTTCAAGGTAAGCCTTTGAAACCAAAAGGCTTTTCAAGACCAGGCTCAATCGCCTGATTTCAAAAAATCGGCGGATTTTCTGGAGCCTTGGGAAATTGATATGCGAAGGCTTGATATAAATCTTGGCTAAGCCAGAGTCAATCCACCGCAGAGGCCTTCACAAACTCTCATCACCTGACGAGATGATCACGAATTTTCTGTCCAACACTACGTGCCATTAGAGGAGGAACGGCATTGCCAATCTGTTTCGCCCTGGAATTCAGGCTGCCGCAAAAAACAAAATCCGTGGGGAAGGTTTGCAAGCAAGCCGCTTCACGAACGCTGATTGCCCGGTCCTGCTCTGGATGACCGAATCTTCCGTTGGAATAGCTGATGCAACGAGTGGTCAGGCCGGCAGCAGGCTTGTCCCATGCAAGGCGTCCATAGACGTCGGTATGGCCAGCATGGCCTTTGTGGCAGTCGAGCAAAAGCCGCCTAGGCCAATGTTCACGCCCGCCACCCTCGGGAGTCGCCGCGATCCGTGCAAGATTCAGCTTCGACAAAGCAGCCGCACGGTGATCG
>DASVYZ010000066.1:0-2138 GCA_036391935.1 Burkholderiaceae bacterium
ATAAGGAAACCAGTAAAGCTGGCGACAACCTGATCATGGCGAACTCCCGCAACCTCGCGTAAAAATTATCTTGCAGTGTAGCAAAATCACGAAAATGTGCAAGCGAATTAGATAGTTAGCGCAAAGAATTAAACAATTCTATGAGCAAAAATTGCCGAATCCACAAACTTGTTTCTTATTTGTTTGTTAATTTTTTCAACAAACAGCAACCCACTGGCGGCAGATTCCAAGGAGCAAGAATTATTCCAGAAACCTGGCAAAACCCATCAGCGGCTCGCGCTCGGTGACCAAGGTGTTCTCGACCCTGGCGGGATCGGCATAGCCGAGCGACATCCCGCATACGACGCGCTCGCCTTCGGGAAGTTGCAGCACTTCCGAAATAATCCTGTGATATTGCGTGAAGGCAGCCTGGGGACAAGTGTCGAGCCCGCGTCCGCGTGCCGCAATCATGATGTTTTGCAAGAACATGCCGTAGTCGAGCCAGGAACCCTGCTCCATGATGCGGTCCATGGTGAAAATCAGTCCGACAGGCGCATCGAAGAAACGATAATTGCGACCGTGCTGCGCGTGCATGCCGGCCTTGTTGTCGCGCGTCAGGCCCAGGAGTGCATACAGGTCCCAGCCGACCTTGCGCCGCCTGTCGATATAGGGCGAGACCCATTCGCGCGGATAATAATGGTATTCCTCGCTGTGCTGCGCGGAAACGGCCGGGTCGTTATGCGCCGCGACGATGGCATCGGACAATTTTTCCTTGATCGCGCCGGTCAGCACATAGACCTTCCACGGCTGCGTATTCGTGCCCGAAGGCGCACGCGAGGCCACCTCCAGGATGGCTTCGATGTCTTCGCGTGCCACGGGCGTGGGCAAGAAGGCGCGCATCGAACGGCGCGAAGTGATGGCCGCGTCGACGGCTCGCTGCTGGTCGCTCTGTATCATTTCGGGGGATTTTCTATGGTTTGCAAAAGGCTGCGCAGTTCGGCCGGCAATGCCGCGGGCCGGCGCGAGGCACGGTCCACATACACGTGCACGAAATGGCCCTGGGCCGAGGCTTTCTCCTCGCCGTTGCGGAAGATGCCGACTTCATAGCGCACGCTGGAATTGCCCAGCTTGGACACGCACACGCCTGCCGTGACGCGGTCGGGAAATGCGATCGAGGCGAAATAGGTGCATTGCGTTTCGATCACCAGGCCGATCACGGGGCTGTGCTCGATATCGAGCGCATCGTTTTCCACCAGGAACTGGTTGACCACGGTATCGAACCAGCTATAGTAGACCACGTTATTGACGTGGCCATAGGCGTCGTTGTCCATCCAGCGCGTGCTGATGGTGCAGAAGTGGCGGTAATCCGCGCGCGATTTCGGTTGCTGTTTCATTCAAGTCTTCCTCACCACGAAGGCCACACCGACGACCGCCAGCGCCATACCCAGCATGCCGGCCACGGAAAGCGTTTCACCGAACATCAGCCACGCCATCACGGCCGTGGTCGGTGGCGTCAAATATAACAGGCTCGTGACCTTGGTGGCCGCATCGCGACGGATCAAGGCAAACAGCAGGAAGATCGCGCCGATCGACAGGGCCAGGATGGACCAGAGCAGCGCGGCGATGAAATGCGGCGTCCAGGTGACCGTCGAGAGTGCCAGGTCGAAATGCTCGAACACGACGGCAAACGGCAGCAGCACGATGATCGAAGCGATGAATTGCACCAGCGTGCCGCTGCGCAAATCGAAATGCGGGCAATAGCGCTTCTGGTACAAGGTACCCGCCGTCATGGCCAGCAAGGCCATGACGCACAGGCCCACGCTTTCGGGCGACAAGCCGGCCAGCCGCATCTTGTTCGCCACCACCAGGGCCACGCCGCCCAAGCCGATCGCCAGACCGACCCATTGGCGCGGTCTGAGCGATTCGCCAACCAGCGGCGCGGCGAACGCGGTCAAGATGGGTTGCATGCCCACGATCAGTGCCGAAATGCCGGCCGGCATGCCGATCTTGATGGAGCACCACACGCCTGCCAGATAACCGGCCTGCATCAGCACGCCGGCGAACGCCACCCGGCGCCAATCGCGCGGCCAGGGTGCGCGCGCCAGCAACACCAGCGGCAGCAGCACGCAGGAGACGCCGGCAAAGCGCAGCAGCAGGAA
>DASVYZ010000067.1:0-2246 GCA_036391935.1 Burkholderiaceae bacterium
CGGCCTGTTCTATGAACCGACCGTGCTGGCCAACGTGACCGACGACATGATCATCATGAACGAAGAAACCTTCGGCCCGGTCGCTGCCATCGTCAAGTTCAAGACCGAGGAAGAAGCGGTTGCCGCCGCCAACAACACCGACTTCGGCCTGGCCAGCTATTTCTATTCGCGCGACATCGGCCGCGTCTGGCGCGTCGCGGAAAAACTCGAATATGGCATGGTAGGCATCAACACCGGCCTGATCTCGAATGAAGTGGCGCCGTTCGGCGGCGTCAAGCAGTCGGGCCTGGGCCGCGAGGGTTCGGTCTATGGCATGGATGAATATCTCGAGTTGAAATACCTGTGCATGGGCGGCATCTGACAAGCCGCTGACGCCTCCGCGCTGCTTCCTGTGAGCAGCGCGGGTTCCGGTTAGAATTGCGCATGTGAATCCCTCCACATCGAATCCCGCGCACCAGATCGACCGTAAATGGCTGGCTTTCATGCTGGCCGCCCTGGCCATGATAGGCCCGTTCTCGGTCGACACTTATCTCCCCGCCTTCCCCAACATCGAAGCCACGCTGCACGCGAGCTTTCTCGAAGTGCAGCAGACACTGACGGCTTACATGCTGTCCTTCGGCGCAATGATTTTGTGGCATGGCGCACTGTCCGACACCTTCGGCCGGCGCAACGTGGTACTCATCTCCCTGATCGTGTTCGCCGTCGCGTCGCTCGGTTGCGCCTCGGCGCATAGCGTGGAATATCTCTGGGCCTTCCGCATCATGCAGGGCACCTCGGCCGGCGCCGGCGCGGTGATCGGGCGCGCCATCATCCGCGACAGCTATGAAGGCGCGGAAGCGACGCGGCTGCTGTCGCTGGTGACGATGATCTTTTCGATCGCGCCGGCCATTGCGCCCATCCTGGGCGGCTGGATCGTCAAGTACCGCGACTGGCGTTCGATCTTCCTGTTCCTGATGATCTTCACGATCTGGATGCTTTGGTATTGCTACCGCCGCCTGCCCGAGACGCTGCCGCCCGAAAAGCGCCATCCGTTCAACCCGCGCCACCTGTGGCACAGCTATACGCAAGTGTTCCGCTCGCCGCTGTTCCATTTGAAGGCCGGCGCGGTGGCATTCAACTTCGGCGGTCTCTTCCTCTATGTGGCGGCGGCACCGGTGTTCCTGACCGAACACCTGCATCTCGGGCCGGATCAATTCGCCTGGCAATTCATTCCTTCCGTGGGCGGCATCTTTTGCGGCGCGCTGGTGGCAAACCGGCTGGCCGGCAAGATACCGATTCCGCGCCAGGTCGTCTACGGCTTTGTGTTCCTGATCGGCGCAGCCGGCGTCAACGTGCTGTATCACGCCTTCTTTCCGCCTGCCCTGCCGTGGTCGGTGGCGCCGCTGTTCTTTTATACTTTCGGCATGTCCATTGTCGCACCCGGCGCCACGCTGCTCGTACTCGACCTGTTTCCGCATATCCGCGGCGTGGTGGCATCGTGCCAATCCTTCGTGCTGACCATGCTTGGCGCCTTGATCTCGGCCATGATCGCGCCGGCGCTATCGCAATCCGCGTTCTGGCTTGCCATAGGACAGCTTGGCTTGACGCTGATCGCATATGCTTTGTGGAGCACATCGCGCTCGTTCGGCTTGCTCGAACGCTTTCAACTTGACAGCAAGGCCGAGAGCGAAATCACGGAACAAGCTTGATTCATGCTGGAACTACGCCCTATCTGCGAACACTGCGCCAAGGCCTTGCCGCCCGATTCAAGCGAGGCCATGATCTGCAGCTTTGAATGCACCTTTTGCTCCGCTTGCGTGCATGGCGTGCTGCACAACGTCTGCCCCAACTGCGGCGGCGGTTTTACCGCAAGGCCGGTGCGGCCGCAACACGATCTCAAGAACGGCAATTGCCTCGCGAACTATCCTGCCACCACCACGATCAAGCACAAGCCGGTTGATCCGGCACAGCACTTGATTTTTGCCGCGCCGATCGAAGGCATCGCGCCGGAGAAACGCTAGGCAGCGCTGGACAAGCGCAACCGTGGGGAGGTATTGGGAAGGGCTCACAGGACATGCCACATACCCGCCGAACACTCTGCGCCACGCGTGTCAGTTCCGGAAGACATGTGATCCAGAAACCCCATTACTGCGCCCCAAGCCTCCTGTGGCGCCGTCTGCAGCAGCATATGCGGCGCGGCGATTCGCGATACCCGCATCCGAGGCAATGCCTGCATAAGATGCTGCAATGCCGACGCCGGCACAACA
>DASVYZ010000068.1:0-2911 GCA_036391935.1 Burkholderiaceae bacterium
ATCCGAAGAAGACGTGCCGGGACACGCGGCCGCCGGTCGACAAGCTGGCCGCTTATGTCAGTGCGCGCGTGGGCCTCGGGCCGCACGCCGATGCGGGCGAGGTCAAGCCCTGGGTCGCCATCCTTGCCGGTGCCATGGGCATGCCCAGCGTACTGGGCGGCTTTACACCGCACGCGATGAGCCTGCCGGCGGTGCCGTGCGGTTAGGCGGAAAGCCGGTGGCCTGGCTCAAGTCCGTACTCTGAGCAGTGCTTTTGCCAAACCGGGCCGGATATGCGATGCTGGGGTCATTCCAACACGGAAGAAATGCCATGCCGATTACGCCAGCGCAACTCGAAACCCTGATCGAAGAAGTCGAGCTGGAGGACCCGATCGATTTTGCCGACCTGCCCTTCGAGGAAGCGGCGCTGCGCGAGCTGGTGGCCGAACGCCTGTGCGCCATGACGGACGGCATGACCGACTTTACCGACGAAGACAAGATTTTGTCCTTGATGGCGGTGGCGGCGAAGTTGTTGCTGGAAAATCTTGTGCTCAACGTGCAACTGCTGCGCCGCGACGGCAAGGCCCAGGATGACGGTGCAGCCCTGCTGCAGCGCTTGCGGGAAGGCCGAAAGTAAGGGCACTTTCCAAACAGGTGGTTTCGCGACAAAATAAGCGCGTTCCTACAAGACGTCCGCCCGCGAGACCATGCCCAATCCCCTCCACTTCCCCGCCGCAGACGCGCATGGCGAAATGTTCATGCTCGCGCCGATCTCGCTCTGGCTTGAGGATTTCAGCGGGGTCAAGACTTTGTTCGAGCAATGGCGCGCCGAAGGCGTGACCGACTTGCGTGCGCATTTGACGGCACAGCCCGCACTCGTTGCGCAATGCTCGCAACAAATCCGCGTGATCGAGGTCAATCAAAAAACCTTGACGCAATTCGGCGCCGACAGCCTGGAACACCTGGTGGCCGATCTGAGCCAAGTATTCCGCGACGACATGCTCAAGTCGCACGTCGAGGAATTGAGCCAGCTTTGGCAAGGCAGGACCGAGTTCCACAGCCAGGGCATCAATTACACCCTGGCCGGGCGCAGGATGGATATCCGCCTGAAAGGCGTGATCCTTCCGGGGCATGAAAGCGATTGGAAGCGCGTGCTGCTCGCCATTGAAGACGTGACCGAGCAGGAAAGCGCCAAACGGAAGCAGCTTGCCAGCGAAGCCTATGCGCGCGGCCTGTTCGAGCATTCGCCGGTATCGCTCTGGGTCGAGGATTTCAGCGCCATCAAGCGCCTGATGGACGAAGTGCGCGAGCGCGGCATCACGGACTTCCGCACCTTCACCGACGTGCATCCCGATTTCGTCGAGCGCTGCATGTCGGAAATCCGTGTCATCGACGTGAACCGGCAAACGCTGGCAATGTTCGGCGCGAAGGACAAGGCGACACTGCTGGCCAATCTGCACAATCTGTTCCGCGACGAAATGCGCATCCATTTCCGCGAACAATTGATCGATCTATGGCAGGGCCACTTGTTCCAGCAGCGCGAAGTCGTGAACTATTCGCTCAATGGCGATACGCTGCATGTGTATCTGCAGTTTTCCGTGCTGCCGGGCCATGAGGAGTCGTGGAGCCAGGTGCAGGTGGCGCTGACCGATATCACGGCGCGCAAGAAGGCCGAAGCCTATCTCGAATACCTGGGCAAGCACGACGTGCTGACCAAGTTGCACAACCGCGCCTTCTATGTCGATGAATTGAACCGGCTCGAACGCAAGGGGCCGTTCCCGGTCTCGATCCTGATCATCGACTTGAACCATCTGAAATCCACCAATGACCAATTAGGGCATGCCGCAGGCGATGAGTTGCTGCGCCGGACGGGCGAAGTCCTGGCCAGCGCAACCGACGCGCACGTCCACGCCGCACGCATCGGCGGCGACGAATTCGCTATCCTGCTGCCGGGCACAGAAGAAGCCGGTGGGCTGGCAATGCAGGAAAACATCCGGAAATTGATCGAAATGAACAACCAGTTTTATGCCGGCCAGCCGCTGTCGCTAGCCATGGGCGCGGCCACCAGCACACCCGGCGAGCGGCTGGAAGACGTGCTCCGGCGTGCCGACCAGGCCATGTACGAGGACAAGAAAGCCTGTTACGAGCGCGAATCGCAGAAATCACTGCCGGGCTAAATCTCTCCGACAATTGACGGGTTGCCTTGCGAACAGATGTATGTCAATCTATTAACATTGTTTCGCGTCCGATATACATCAAGTAACATGTCCCTCAAGAACGCCTTCCGCAACCTGCTGAAAATCCGCCAGGAGCGCGCCCTGCCCCCGGCCGGACCAAAACCGCCCGTTGGCAGCAATATCGTGCTCGACCGCATGCGCATACGCTTGAAGCACCCGATCAGCGACGAACAATGGGCCTGGCTGACGGCGCACGGCTGGCGTACGGTCGATATGCGCACCGAACGCAGGCGCTATGCCATGGTGCCGGAAAAAGGCGTGCTGCGCCTGCTCAAGGCCGAGGGCCTGGAACGCGAAGCGATCCACAAAAAAATGATCCACCTGTTCAGCGAGGAAGCGCGCGCGCAACGCCGCAGCGAACGTGCCGCCCAGGCTGCGGAAATACCCTTGATGCGCAATTCCGGCATCGGCGCCTGATTCTTCGCCCCCTCTCGATCGAGAGCGAGATTTCGGCGCGCTTTCCACAAGAAAGCGCCTTGTGCCCACGTTTCTTTTCCGATCCAGGAAGGATATCCATGAAAGCTCTCGTACTGGCGTGCCTCTTTGGCCTCGGCGCGGCAACCGGCTCCGCCGGCGCGGCTGAACCTCCGGTCGCGGCACAGCATCCCTATGAAGTGCCCTCGCCCAATGGCGCGCGCAGCGATCCCTATTACTGGATTCGCGACGATACGCGCAAGAACCCCGAGATGCTGAAG
>DASVYZ010000069.1:0-5548 GCA_036391935.1 Burkholderiaceae bacterium
CTGCGGTTTGCTGGCCCTGCCGGCGCTGGCCCTCGCCTCGCTAGGCGGTACTGTCGATACCGTGCAATCGTATCAGGTGAAAATGAAAGCCGCCACGCGCGTCCAAAGGAGCGCGGCAAACTACACAGTGCATGAAATGCAGCTCGCCTCCGGCACCACGGTGCGCGAATACGTGGCGGCCAACGGCATGGTATTCGGTGTTGCCTGGAAGGGTCCGGTCAAGCCGGATCTGCAGCAGGTGCTGGGGCAGTATTTCAGTACACTCTCCGACTCCAGCGCGATCAAATACAGCAACCATACGCAACTGCATGTGCAAAAGGATGACCTCGTCATCCATTCGAGCGGCCATATGCGCGCCTTCTCCGGCCAGGCATACCTGACAAGCGCGCTGCCGCAAGGAGTGACGGCTTCCGATATCCAGTGAGGTGAACATGACATCGCTAAAACAACTTTTCTTGGCCGCCCTGGTTTCCCTGCTTGCCGCCTGCGGCGGCGGAGGCGGCAGCAGCACCTCTTCGAACTCGGGCGGCGGATCAGGCACCAGCGCCTCCAATACCGTTGCCGTAGTGGTCGATAGCGGCCCGGCGGCGGCAGGCGGCACGGCCAACGAAGCTTTCGTCAGCGTGACGGTTTGTTCGCCTTCGAGCCCGAGCACTTGCCAGACCATCGACCATATCCTGGTCGACACCGGCTCCTACGGCTTGCGCATTATGTCTTCCGTTCTCTCGTCTTCCTTGAACCTGCCGCTTGAAACCGATTCCAGCGGCAACGCTCTGGCCGAATGCGCCATGTTTGCCGACGGCTATAGCTGGGGTTCGATGCGTCTGGCCAATCTCCAGATCGGCGGCGAATCGGCCAATTCACTGCCGATTCAGGTGATCGGCGATCCCGCTTATGCCAACATGGTGCCCAGCGCGTGCTCTTCGACCGGCACTTCGGAAAACACCGTCTCCACTTTCGGTGCAAACGGCGTGATCGGTCTCGGGCCTTTCGCCCAGGATTGCGGCTCCGCCTGCGTGCAAAGCGCAACCGCGGGCCTGTACTACGTTTGCAGCAGTTCGTGCCAGGCGACCACGATAAGCTTGTCGCAGCAACTGCCCAATCCTGTCACGCTGTTCGCCACGGACAATAACGGCAGCTCCCTGACCTTCCCGTCGGTGCCCGCCGGCGGCACCGCCGACCTGGCCGGCACGCTGACTTTCGGCATCGGCACGCAATCGAACAACGGCCTGGGCGCTGCCGTGGTCTATACCACAGACGGCTACGGTTACATTACGACCCAGTACAATGGCAAGACCTATAGCGACAGCTTCATCGACAGCGGCTCCAACGGCTACTTCTTCACCGATAGCTCGATCGCCCAATGCAGCGACGGCAGCGGTTTCTATTGTCCTGCGTCGCCCTTGAGCCTGAGCGCGCTCAATTCCGGGCAGAACGGCAATAATGGGACGGTGAACTTTGTGATCGGCAATGCCTCCTCGCTGTTCAGCAGCAACTCGAGTTCGACGGCTTACAGCGAACTCGGCGGCGTCAACGGCAACGCCGCGAGCTTCGACTGGGGCTTGCCGTTCTTCTTCGGCCGCACTGTCTACACAGCTGTCGAGGGTTATACTACGAGCGGAGGCACAGGCCCCTATTTTGCCTACTAGCTTTTCCCATACGATCATGCAAAACTCAACGCTTCTCCGACGCTGTTTTGGCGCCATCGCGCTATGCGTCTCTGCCGGCGCCCTGGCCTATCCACCCAATGCGGAAGTGCGCGTAGGCGTGCGTCCGCCGCCCATGCGCGTTGAACACGTCCCCGCTGCACGGGCCGGCTATGTCTGGAGCCAGGGCTATTGGGGCTGGCGCGGCGGCGCCCACGTGTGGGTCGGCGGCGGCTGGGTTCCCGAGCGCCCGGGTTACCGTTACATCGATGCGCGTTGGGTTTTCATCGACGGCAGCTGGGCTTTTTATCCGCCCTACTGGGCCCCCCTGCCGGTTGCGCCGGTAGTAGCGCAACCCGTGGTGATCCAGCAAGCGCCCGTGACCTATATCGAACGGCCGAAATCGGAAATGCCGCAGACGGAGCAGCCGCAACAGGCTAGCCAGGGTTCGGCACCCGATGGCATGGACCCGAATTACTGGTACTACTGCCATAGCCCGGCCGGCTACTTCCCCTACGTCCAGCAATGCGGCGAGAGCTGGCAGCAAGTCAAGCCGAACCCGAAGTAAGCACGCCATATGCGCTTCGCGATCACTGCTTGCGACCGTTATGCGCGCGTGTTCGATGAGTTTCTGGCCGCGGGTTGGATTCCGGTCAAGCTGTTTTCTTCCCACCCTGTCAACCGTCTGTCGGCCAATGAGCGTGTGATCTCCCTGGCACGGCGCCACGGCTGTCCGGTGCAATTGACGCGCATGGGCGCAGCCGACCTCGACGATCTTGCGCAGCGCGGCTGCGATGCGCTGATCGTCGCCAGCTACGATTGGCGGATCCCGCGCTGGCAAGACAAGCTGCAATATGCCGTCAACTTCCACCCCTCGCCGCTACCCCTGGCGCGCGGGCCCTACCCGCTGCCGCGCGCCATCCTGGAACGGCGGACGCACTGGGGCATGAGCTGCCACAAGATCGAGCATGAGTTCGACAGCGGCGATGTGCTTTGCATCGAGGAATTCGGATTGCATGAGGAAGAGTCGCACGAAACGCTGAATCTGAAACTGCAGATGGCCGGCGGGCGGCTGGCGCGCAAATTGGCGCCATCCTTCGTGGAGCGATGGAATGCGGCGCAGCCTCAAGGCGCGGGCGAATATTGGCCGGTCTTCAGCGAAGCCGAACGCACCTTGAATTTCCAGGGCAAGGTGGCCGAGGTCTTGCACATGCTGCGCGCTTTCGGGGTGCTCGAATGCTATGGCCGGTTGAACGGGCAAAGAATCTATGTCAGGCAGGCTTACGGCTGGCCGGAGACACACAATCTTGCGCCGGAAACCGTGGTGCACGTCAACGGTTCGGACGTGGTGTTGGCCGTGCAAGACGGCTTTATCGCCCTGACCGACTGGGGTCTCCTCCCTCCGACGCCAGCGGCATAACTACTACAATTGTCAAATTTGACAATGCAATAAAAATAATATTCCTCCATATTTGTATATATTTACAACATCAAAAATAATTTTTCATTAAAATTCAATAGCTTATGAAAATAGTGATTTTTTGATATTGTTAATCTTTATTTAATATATTTTCCCGTGTATTCTACGCACCTGAATTGGGTGATCCGATGCAAACAACGCTTTGGTGGCAGCGGGTCTTGTTATGTAGCGTATCTAGCAAGGGAACAAACAATGTCGAAATTGCATGGAATTTTGCTTGCCGCAGTGCTGAGCGTCAGCGTTGCCGCAAATGCCGGGGTTACCGACGTGTCCCTCGGTGCCAGCGTGACGGAATTCGGCTCATCGTTTGGCGACAGCGGCTCGTGGAGCGGCGGTGCGCTCGCCGCACCGAATGCCATTACCAATGGCAGCTTCCTGCCAGTGGGCAATCAGTGGAATACCAACACGGTGTTCTGGACCAATCCGTCTGCCTATTTGCAAATCAATCTGAATGGCAGCTACAACGTCAGCAATGTTGTGCTCGAGGCGGACAACAATGATCTCTATCAGGTCAGCTACCTGCACAACGGAGTCTGGACGACATTGGGCAATCTGTCTCCGACCGTCGGCGGCACGGTGAACGCCAACGGCACAATCAACCAGACCGGAACGATAGGCTGGGGGCTGGGCTTGAATGGCGCCGGGTCCTCGATCACAGCATCGGCTTTCCGCATTCAAGCCGTGGGCGGTGACAATTTCTACGGCGTCGGCCAGTTCCAGGCCTACGGTGCTCCCGCGCCTGTGCCGGAACCTGGCACGACCGCGCTGATGGCATTGGGTCTCGGCGCCCTGGCCTTCGTGCGCCGCCGCAGCCAGAGCTGATCGTCTTGGGCAAAGACGAGGCCGGCTGAAGGTAGCCGGCCTTTTTCTTTTCTAGAACCCGCCGGCAAACTGATACCGGCTACCCGGATGCCACATCGTGACGACCGAGGCCACGCTGCCGCGCGACAGCGTCTTGCGATGCAGGACCAGGCAGGCCTCCTTTTGCGCGATGTGCAGCATGTCGGCGATCTCGCGCGGCGGCGATAGCGCTTCGATGCGGTAATTGACGCTTTGCAGCGGCGCCACAGCCATCAGGTATTCATTGGGCGTGGTGTGGGAAAAATCCTGCTGCAGATAGTCCGGTGCGATATCGGAATTGACCCAGCGGTCTTCCACCTGGATCGGCAAGCCGTTTTCCAGGTGCACGATCACGCTGTGAAACAGCAAATGATTGGCGGCAACGCCGAACTCGGCGGCCAGCGTTTCGCCAGCCTTGCTGCGTTCCAGCTTGTGCAATTCGCTGGCGTGGCGGTGGCCGCGCGCACGCACTTCGTCGGCGATGCTCTTGATCTCGACCAAGGTCGACTGGTACTTGTGCTGCGCCACATAGGTGCCCGACCCCTGCACGCGAGTGAGCACTTGCTCTGATGTCAACTCACGTACGGCGCGATTCACCGTCATGCGCGAAACGCTGAATTGGCGCGCCAACTCTTGCTCGGAAGGGATGACGTCGCCCTCGCGCCATTTGCCGGCGTGTATCTCCGCCAGCAAATGATCCTTGATCTGCTGGTAGATCGGTATGTCCTGTTCGTTGCCCATTCTTTGATTGTTTCCCATGCGCACATCTTAGCATCTTGTATAGTCAAGGCAAAATCTTCTTGCACAAGTTGTCTATACAACTTAAACTAAGCTCCATTCGACCCCACCCCACCGAGGAGCCATAGACATGAACGACATGACTGCGCCGCTGGAAGTTGCCGATCCCCGGCTCGATCCGACCCGCCGGATTCGCGCCCCGCGCGGCAGCGAAAAAACGTGCAAGAGCTGGATCGCCGAAGCGGCTTACCGCATGATCCAGAACAATCTCGACGCTGAAGTGGCCGAGAATCCCAAGCACCTGGTGGTCTATGGCGGCATTGGCCGTGCCGCGCGCGACTGGGCCAGCTTCGACAAGATCCTGGAGACCCTGCGCAATCTGGAAGACGATGAATCGCTGCTGATCCAGTCCGGCAAGCCGGTCGGCGTGTTCAAGACCCATGCCGATGCGCCGCGCGTGCTGATCGCCAATTCCAACCTGGTGCCGAAGTGGGCCAATTGGGAACACTTCAACGAGCTCGACCGCAAAGGCTTGTTCATGTACGGCCAGATGACGGCGGGCAGCTGGATCTACATCGGCTCGCAAGGCATCGTGCAGGGCACCTACGAAACGTTCTTCGCGGTGGCGAACCAGCATTTCAAGGGCGACCCGAAGGGCCGCTGGATTCTCACGGGCGGTCTCGGCGGCATGGGCGGCGCGCAGCCGCTCGCGGCCACCATGGCGGGCTTCTCGATGATCGCCGTGGAATGCGACGAGACGCGTATCGACTTCCGCCTCAAGACGCGCTACGTGGACCGCAAGGCGAAGACGCTCGACGAAGCGCTCGCGATGATCGACGAGGCG
>DASVYZ010000070.1:0-2436 GCA_036391935.1 Burkholderiaceae bacterium
CTTCCAGCGGTAAGGGGCATCGGAGGTGCGGATGATGGCCGGCATCACCGCATTGTGTCCCTTCAAGGCGAGTTCCACGGCCGCCTTGCCCAGCGCGTAGGCCTGGTCGACATCGGTCTTGGAGGCGATGTGGCGTGCGGCGCGCTGCAGATAGTCGGCCACCGCCCAGTGAAATTTGTAGCCGAGCGCATCCTTCACCATATTCGCCACCACCGGGGCCACGCCACCGAGCTGTGCGTGGCCGAAGGCATCGCGCAACCCCTGGTCGGACAGGAACTTGCCGTCCTCGCCCTTGACGCCTTCCGACACCACCACCGAGCAATAGCCGTGTTGCTTGACCATGGCATCCACCTTGGCCAGGAACTGTGCCTGGTTGAACGGGATTTCCGGGAACAGGATCACGATCGGCAGTTCGCAGTTCCGGTCGGAAGCCAGGCCGCCGGCCGCGGCAATCCAGCCGGCGTGACGCCCCATCACTTCCACCACGAACACCTTGGTCGAGGTCTTGGCCATCGAGGCCACGTCAAAGCTGGCTTCGCGCGTGGAGACCGCGACGTATTTCGCCACCGAGCCGAAGCCGGGGCAGCAGTCGGTGATCGGCAGGTCGTTGTCCACGGTCTTGGGCACGTGGATGGCCTGTACCGGATAGCCCATTTTTTCGGAGAGCTGGGATACCTTGTAGCAGGTATCGGCGGAGTCGCCGCCACCGTTGTAGAAGTAGTAGCCGATGTTGTGCGCCTTGAATACCTCGATCAGCCGTTCGTATTGCGCCCTGTTTTCCTCGAGGCCCTTGAGCTTGTAGCGACAGGAACCGAAGGCGCCGGCAGGCGTATGGCGCAGTGCGGCGATGGCTTTGGCAGATTCCTTGCCGGTGTCGATCAGGTCTTCGGAAAGGGCGCCGATGATGCCGTTGCGGCCGGCATACACCTTGCCGATTTTGTCCTTGTGCAGTCTGGCGGTTTCGATCACACCGCAGGCGGAGGCGTTGATCACTGCGGTGACGCCGCCGGATTGAGCATAAAAAGCGTTCTTCTTGGCCATGCTGCACTCCCCGGATGAGTTGCGGCTATCTTACGCCTTTTTCTGTGACAGAAAATAGCACGCATGGGGTATTCGGCTTCGAGTAAACTGCGCGCCCATGAAATCCGTGCCTGTATGGGAACCGCAGCGACTATTGCAGTCGCCGCTGTTCGAGCCTTTGCATTCCTCGCTTGCCGGCCTGGCAAGCCGATCTTTTCCGAGTCTGGACGATCTGAACGCCTTGTGCATGCGGCGGGCAATTGCCGCAGGCAGCGGCAAGCCGCTGTGCTTCGTGGCGCAGGCGCCGGGCAAGCTGGCATTCGAAGCGCAATATGAGCCGCGTTGTTATCTCGCCGGCGAGGTGCAGACGCGGCCGGACAACTGGCACGACCTGTTTAATGCACTGGTCTGGCTGGCATTTCCCCAGGCCAAGGCTGCGATCAACCGGCGGCACTATGCGGCACTGACTGAAGCGTCACCAGCCAGCGGCCGCGGCGGCGGGCGCGACATGCTCACGCTGTTCGATGAATCGGGGGTGGTCGTCGCCTGTGCCGACGACGAGCTGGCCGGGTTGCTGCGCGATTTCCGCTGGAAGGAGTTGTTCTGGTTGCAGCGCGACCGGCTGCATACCTCGATGGCTTTCAGCCTGTTCGGGCACGGCCTGTATGAGAAGGCGCTACAGCCTTATGTGGGGATGACCGGGCAGGCACTGGTGCTGCGGGTCGCACAGGATTTTTTTACGCGGCCCTTGGCAGAACGGTTGGAACAACTCGATGGGCTACTGGCCGACTACCTGGCGGCGCCCGAACATTGCCGGCATACCCGCGAGCTGACACCGCTGCCGTTGCTAGGCATCCCGGGCTGGACGGCGGCAAACAGCGAGCCGGGCTACTACGACAATACCCGCTATTTCCGCCGCGGGCGCGGCACATTCAAGCTTCATTAAAAACGGCCGATAAGATTTATGGCAACTACAAAAAAATTATAAGGGCACTCACCATCATGTTTTTCACGCGCAGCGAACAAGACAAGAAACATTTGCAGGAACGTATTCACAGCAACGACCAGGAAATTGCCCGCTTGCGCCAGCAGCTGGAGACCGCCGAGAGCGAACAGGCCGCCTTGCGCCAGGCGGCGGCGGATGCGGAACGCGATTGTTTCGTATGCCATGAGATTTTTGGCAGCATGCAGGCGTTCGGCGATTCCTTCGTCGCGCTGCAGACCTCCCAGGCGCAGATCGCGCAGAACATGAAAGAGGAAAAGGTGCATGCCATCGAGGCATCCAGCGTTTCGGGTGCCAATCGCGTGGCGGTGGTGAAAATTGCCGAGAATCTATCCGAACTGGCCGGCGATACCAGGCGCACCTCGGAAAACGTGCAGAATCTCAGTCTGCGCGCCGGGCAGATCGGCAGCATC
>DASVYZ010000071.1:0-1800 GCA_036391935.1 Burkholderiaceae bacterium
CAAGGCAATCTCGTTTTCCACGCCGGCCCAGTCGGCGAGCTGGAACTGCTGGTGCAGCAGGTTCAGGCGCATGCCCTGGTTGTGCGGCTCGAGCGCGAGCGCCTGCCGATAGTAGGCAAGCGCCTTGCGGCGCTCTCCGCGATGTTCGCAGATGCCGCCAAGGTTGCTCAAGGCCGACGCAGCGCCGGGGTCGAGCTCCAGCGCCCGCAGATAGGCTGCGCTGGCGCCGTCCCTGTCTTCTAGCTCAAGGCGCAGATCCCCAAGCAGGCTGTACGCTTCGGCAAACGACGGGCGGATTGCAATCGCCGTTTCAACATGGCGCACGGCGTCCGCAATATGCGCCTGACGCCGGGCAATCGTGGCCAGCAGATAGTGGGCGTTGAACAGGCCGGCGTCGAGCGTGAGCGCCAGTTCGAGTTGGGCCGATGCGTCGGTGTAGCGATGCAGCTGCATCAAGGCAAAGCCGAGATTGCTGCGCACGGCGGCGAATTGCGGTTCCTGGGCCAGCGCCTGCTCATAGCACTGCGCAGCTTCCTGCCACTGTGCCGTGTCGAGGAAGGCGTCGCCTTGTTCCTTCAGCGCCTTGGCTGCGGCATTGACGACGGATGAAGGCGCCTCTGCTGCCGCCTTTGTCTCTGTGTTTTTCTTTTTCTTGAACCAGCTCAACATGCGCAATCCATTCAAGCTTGCAAATCCAGCGCAAACTCGCCATTCGAGGCGCGAAACAAGGCGACCGGCATGTCCCCGACCGCTCCCGTATCGTTCGGCAGGACAATCCTGATATTGCCGGATATGTCGAGGCATTTCCTTGCCGCTTCAGAAAGTTCGATCAGCAATCGGCTTGGAGAATATCGAATCGAAGAAACGCCGCCATAGCCCGATCTTCCCTGATCCTGCACTTCGATATGGATTTTGTCCAAGCCAAGCTTCCGTTCCTGCTCGTCCGGCTTCAAGGCTTTTTGCAGCAGCACATATTTCCGCGGCGCGAATTGATCGTCGGAAAAACCCATGGTGAGGATCTCGCCGTCGTCTTCAATATGAACATGGCGGGCCTCCAGGTCGTAGTCCATTCTCCCTCCCGGCTCGTTGTCTATCGTACCGTCGCCTCCGGCTTGATGGCGGCAGTCGCATCCCGGTCTTTTATGTTCCGCTCTATCCAGTTGAGCATATCCACCCAGATACGCCTCACCTCGGCCGGCGGCGGCATGGTTTGCGCATTGGGCAACTCAATCGTGATCACAGGCACATTCTTGTGCACGCCGCTGTAGTTACCCAACGAGCCGGGATACACCCCCACGGGATTGAAGACCAGCCGGCCGAATTGATGCGGCGTCGGCGCCGGGCCGTCGAAGTCGAGCACGCCGAACGGCGCATGCACCGAGATGATGACTTGCGGCTGGAAGCGCTCGATCTCGTCGTTGAGCCAGCGCGTCTCGGGTTCCGAGAGCGGCGCCTTGCCGGGGAAGCGGCGCGGGTCGCTGCCGGTGGTCTTGATCCAGTAGCGCGGCGCATCCTGCTGCCAGCCCGGCGTGGGGAAATTGCGGTTGAGGTCTACGCCGTGCGCGTTGACGCGCTGCGGCTTGGGCGCGAACAAACCGTCGGGATTCACGGCCGGTGCGACGCTCCAGGAAAATTCCTGTGCCGGCGCGGCCTGCATCCATTGCATCCATTGGAATACGATGGCCGAAGCCGTCAATTCGTCGCCATGGATGCCGCCTATCAGCAGGATGCGCAACGGCCGGGTGTGCCCGGCAGGTGCGATGAAGCGCCGCATCATGATAGGCTGCCCGCGCGATGACT
>DASVYZ010000072.1:0-7669 GCA_036391935.1 Burkholderiaceae bacterium
TATGCAGGCGCAGATCGAAGCCGGCGATTTCAGCCGTGCCGCCGACGCGGATGCGGTCGCCCAGTCGCGTGATCGCGACCTTGAAGGTTTCGTCCATGATGGTCGATTCCGGTGCGCGCGAGGCATCGGTGATCGGCACCGTGATCGAATAGCCCTTGATCGGGTAGATCGGGACGTGCAGGCCGATGCCGCGCAAGTAGCCGGCCGAATAGCTGCCCATGGCCAGCACGTAGGCATCTGCATGCAGTTCGCCAACCGAGGTAGCGACGCCGGCGATTTTATCGCCTTGGGCCAGCAAGCGGTCGATCGTCACCCCATAACGGAATTGCACGCCGAGCTTTTGCGCCATGCCGGCCAGCGCCTGCGTGAACTTGAAGCAATCGCCGGTCTCGTCGCCGGGCAGGCGCAGGGCGCCGACAAATTTTTGCCGCACATGCACCAGGGCTGGTTCCACTTTCAGACAAGCGGCCGGGTCGAGCACTTCGTAAGGCACGCCATAACGCTGCAAGACAGCGATGTCGGCAGCCGAGGCGTCAAGCTGCTTTTGCGTACGAAACAACTGCAGCGTACCCTGGCTGCGCTCGTCGTAGCTGATGCCGGTATCCCTGCGTAATTCGATCAGGCAATCGCGGCTGTATTCGGCCAGGCGCACCATGCGGCTCTTGTTGACTTCATAGCGTGCTGAAGTGCAATTGCGCAGCATGCGGAACACCCAGGACCACATCTGCGGATCGACACTGGGACGGATCGCCAGCGGGCTGTGGCGCATCAGCAGCCACTTGATCGCTTTCATGGGAATACCGGGCCCGGCCCAAGGCGCGGCATAGCCGGGCGAGACCTCGCCGGCATTGGCGAAACTGGTTTCCAGCCCGGGGCCGGTCTGGCGCTCGATCACGGTCACTTCATGGCCGGCTTGCGCGAGGTAATAGGCAGAGGCGGTGCCGATGACACCGGCGCCCAGGATGACTATTTTCATTGTTCTTTCTCCCATCGTAGCTTGTCGAGCCATTCGATCAAAGGCACGGTAGCCGGCAGCAGCGGCTCCAGTACCACACTGCCCTGCCAGGCAAAGGCCTGGCCCTCAAGGCTTTGCGGTTCGCCCGCCCAATCGCGGCTGATATAGAAATGTAATCTGACATGGGCATGCGGGTAAATGTGCTCCACGCCACACCAGGGCTCGGCCGACTTGACAGTCACGCCGAGTTCTTCGACAAATTCGCGCTTCAAGGCATCGATGATGGCTTCGCCCGGCTCGACTTTTCCCCCGGGGAATTCCCAATAGCCGGCATAGGGCTTGCCCTCGGGGCGCTGGCCCAGCAGCACGTCGCCGTTGGGCTGCATCAGAATGCCCACGGCGACATCGATCGGTTTTGCCGACATTATTTCTTACCTGCGAAATCCTTGGCGAATTGCCAAGCGACACGCCCCGAGCGCGAGCCGCGCTGCAAGGCCCAGCGCAAGGCATCGTCGTGCGCCGCGGCGATCTGTTCATCGCCGCAGCCGAGCTGGCGCAGCCAGTGCGCGACGATGTTCAAATAATCGTCCTGCTTGAACGGATAGAACGACACCCATAGGCCGAAGCGTTCGGACAGCGAAATCTTTTCTTCCACGGTTTCGCCCGGATGCAGATCGCCATCTTCGGTGTGCTTGTAGCCGGCATTGTCGGCCATGCTCTCGGGCAGCAGGTGGCGCCGGTTCGATGTGGCATAGACCAGCACGTTGTCGGACTGGGCCGAAACACTGCCATCCAGAGCCACCTTCAAGGCCTTGTAGCCGCGCTCGCCCTCGCCGAACGAGAGATCATCGCAAAAGATGACGAAGCGCTCGGCCCGGTCGCTCACCAGATCGACGATGTCGGGCAAATCGACCAAGTCGTCCTTGTCGACTTCGATAAGGCGCAAGCCTTGGGCGGCAAACTGATTCAGGCAAGCCTTGATCAGCGAAGACTTGCCGGTACCGCGTGCGCCCGTCAGGAGCACGTTATTGGCTGGCAAGCCGGCAACAAACTGGCGGGTATTTTGCTCGATCAACGCTTTTTGCGGCGCGATGTTTTGCAAATCGGAGAAGGCAATGGCTGAAGTATTGCGCACGGCTTGCAAGAAACCCTGGCCGTTGCGCTTGCGCCAGCGGAAAGCGGTAGCGCTTTCCCAGGCGGCTGCGGGCGCCGCCGGCGGCAAGACCGCCTCAAGCCGCGCGAGCAAGCTTTCCGCACGCGCGATCAAGTGCTCCAGATCTGCCATCGTCAGGAACGGTAATCGGCGTTGATCGAGACGTAGTCGTGCGACAGATCGCAAGTCCAGACCGTCGCCGCCACGCCGCCGCGGCCGAGCTTGACGCGCACCGTGATCTCGCTTTGCTTCATCACGCGCTGGCCGTCTTCCTCGCGGTAGTCGGGATGCCGTCCACCATGCTTGGCGACCCAGACATCGTCGAGGTAAAGGTTGATCTTGTTGACATCGAGGTCGTTGATGCCGGCATAGCCGACTGCGGCCAGGATGCGGCCGAGATTGGGGTCGGACGCAAAGAAGGCTGTCTTGACCAGAGGCGAATGTGCGATCGCATAGGCCACCTTGCGGCATTCTTCCGTGTTCGCGCCTTCCTCGACGGTGACGGTAATGAATTTGGTCGCGCCTTCGCCGTCGCGGATGATTTGCTGCGACAGGTTTTGCGCCAGCGCCGTGACCGCCTTGGCCAGTGCCTCGTACTCGGGCGTATCGACCGAGCTGATTTCCAGGCCGGAAGTACCCGTCGCGATCACGATGAAGGAGTCATTGGTCGAGGTATCGCCATCGATGGTGATGCAGTTGAACGAATGATCCGCGGCTTCCTTCACGAGATGGTCGAGCACGCGCTGCGACACCTTGGCATCGCAGGCGAGGAAGCCGAGCATCGTCGCCATATTGGGACGGATCATGCCGGCGCCCTTGCTGATCCCGGTCATGGTGACGGTATGGCCGTCGATGACCGTGGTGCTCGATGCCGCCTTGGGCTGGGTATCAGTAGTCATGATGGCTTCGGCCGCCGCATACCAGTTGTCGGCCTTGAGATTGGCGATGGCTGCCGGCAAGCCGGCCTTGATGCGATCAACCGGCAAGGGTTCCAGGATCACGCCGGTGGAAAACGGCAGGATTTGCGCGGCATCGCAATCGAGCAATTCGGCCAGGGCCGTGCAAGTGGCATTGGCAGCCATCAAGCCCGCTTCGCCGGTGCCGGCATTGGCATTGCCGGTATTGATCACCAGGGCGCGGATCGAGGATGAGGCGGACAGATGCAAGCCTTCGAGATGGGCCTTGCATACCTGCACCGGGGCGGCGCAAAAGCGGTTGGTGGTGAACACGCCGGCAACCGTGGCCGAGGGTGCCAGTTTCATCACCAGCAAATCCTTGCGGTTGGGCTTGCGCACACCGGCTTCGGCAAAACCGAGTTCGATGCCGTTGACGGGTTTCAAGTCTGCTGCGACGGGAAGCGGGAGATTGACGGCCATAATGTGTTCGCGATCGGTTCAATGTTGGACGGGGCGCCAAGCGCCGTTTTGCCCGTTATTGTAATAGGAACCGCCAGCCAAGGCTTGTTGTAGCTGCGCGAATAAAAAAGGGCGGAAACTTTCCGCCCCCTCTTTATCCGGTCAAGCCCGGATCAAGCCAGCTTGCCGTGGCATTGCTTGAACTTCTTGCCGCTGCCGCAGGGACAAGGGTCGTTGCGTCCTGCGCTGTACATCTGGGCGGATGTGCGAGGATCACGCGGCTCTTCGTCCGCCGTCGGCGCCAATAATTCTTCCGGCGCCTTGCTGGCGTCGAAATCGGCATGCTGATAATGCACATTCTCGACTTGCGGTTGCGCCATCTGCTGCTCGGCCTGCTCGACTTCCTCGCGCGACTGGATGCGCACCAGCATGATCTTTTTCGTCACGTCGTTCTTGATCAAGTCCAGCATCTGGCCGAACAGCTCGAACGCTTCGCGCTTGTATTCCTGCTTGGGGTTCTTTTGCGCATAGCCGCGCAGGTGGATGCCCTGGCGCAGATGGTCCAGCGCCGCCAGGTGTTCACGCCAGTGCGAATCCATGCTTTGCAGCATGACGTTGCGCTCGAAGCCGCCGAAGGCTTCCTTGCCCACGAGTTCGACCTTGGCGTTGTACACGGCGTCGGCCGCTTCATAGACCTTGTTCAACAGATCGTCGTCGGTCAGCTTGGCATCGGCTTCCAGCATTTGCTTCAAAGGTACGTGCAATTGCCATTCCGCCTGCAGCACGGCTTCAAGGCCGGGAAGATCCCATTGCTCTTCCATCGATTCCTGCGGCACGTGGGCGCGGAAGATATCTTCGAACACGCCATGACGCAACGAGGCGATCAGGGCCGAGACATCGGTCGACTCGAGCAATTCATTGCGCTGTTGATATGTCACCTTGCGCTGGTCGTTGGCGACGTCGTCGTACTCGAGCAATTGCTTGCGGATATCGAAGTTGCGCGCTTCGACCTTGCGTTGCGCCGATTCCAGCGAACGCGTGACGATGCCGGCCTCGATCGGTTCGCCTTCGGGCATCTTCAGGCGTTCCATGATGGCGCGCAGACGGTCGCCGGCGAAGATGCGCAGGAGAGGATCGTCAAGCGAGAGATAGAAACGCGAAGAGCCGGGGTCGCCCTGGCGCGCGGCACGTCCGCGCAACTGATTGTCGACGCGGCGCGATTCGTGGCGCTCGGTGCCGACGATGTGCAAGCCGCCGGCGCTGACCACCTGCTCGTGCAGCGATTGCCATTCGTCGCGCAGGGTCTGCGCCTTTTGCTTCTTTTCCTCTTCGGACAATCCGGCGTCGGCTTCGATGAATTGGATCTGCTTTTCGACATTGCCGCCCAGGACGATGTCGGTGCCGCGGCCCGCCATGTTGGTGGCGATGGTGATCATCTTCGGGCGGCCGGCCTGGGCCACGATCTCCGCTTCGCGAGCGTGCTGCTTGGCATTCAACACGTTGTGCGGCAGGTTTTCCTTGGTAAGAATGCCCGACAGCAGTTCCGAATTCTCGATCGAGGTGGTGCCGACCAGCACCGGCTGGCCGCGCTCGTAGCAATCCTTGATGTCGACCATCATGGCGCGGTACTTCTCTTGCGCCGATTTGTAGACCTGGTCTTGCTTGTCCTTGCGCTGGTTCGGACGGTTGGGCGGTATCACCACGGTTTCCAGGCCGTAGATTTCCTGGAATTCGTAAGCTTCGGTATCGGCCGTACCGGTCATGCCGGCCAGCTTGGTGTACATACGAAAATAGTTCTGGAAGGTGATCGAAGCGAGCGTCTGGTTCTCGTTCTGGATCTTCACGCCTTCCTTGGCTTCGACGGCCTGATGCAAGCCATCGGACCAGCGGCGGCCCGTCATCAATCGGCCGGTGAATTCGTCGACGATGACGATCTCGCCGTCATGCACGACATATTGCTGGTCGCGCTGGTAAAGCGTATGGGCACGCAGCGCGGCATACAGGTGGTGCATCAGCGTGATATTGGCGGCGTCGTACAGCGAGGCGCCTTCGGGCAGCAAGCCCATGCGCGTCATGATCTGCTCGGCCTTTTCGTGGCCGGCTTCGGTCAAGAGCACCTGGTGCGCCTTTTCATCCTTGGTGTAGTCGCCCGGCACTTCGATCTTGCCGCGGCCGTCCGGCGTTTCCTCGCCGATCTGCAAGGTCAGCAGCGGCGGAATTTCATTGACCTTGTAATACAGGTCGCTATGGCCTTCGGCATGGCCGGAAATGATCAAGGGGGTACGCGCTTCGTCGATCAGGATCGAGTCCACTTCATCGACGATGCCGAAATTGAGCGGGCGCTGCACGCGCTCGGAGGCTTCATACACCATGTTGTCGCGCAGGTAGTCGAAGCCGAATTCGTTGTTGGTGCCGTAGGTGATATCGGCGGCGTAAGCGGCCTGCTTGGTGTCGTGATCGAGGCGCGACAGGTTCACGCCGGTCGTCAGGCCGAGCCAGCCATACAGGCGGCCCATCCATTCGGCATCGCGTTCGGCCAGGTAATCGTTGACCGTCACCACGTGCACGCCCTTGCCGGACAAGGCATTCAGGTAAGCCGGCAGCGTCGCCATCAAGGTCTTGCCTTCGCCGGTCGCCATTTCGGCGATCTTGCCGTAGTGGAGCACCATCCCGCCGATCAATTGCACGTCGAAGTGGCGCATCTTCAGGACGCGTTTGCCGGCTTCGCGGCAGACGGCAAAGGCTTCCGGCAGCAAGTCGTCCAGCGTTTCACCCTTGGCGTAACGTCCCTTCAATTCCGGCGTCTTGGCCTGAAGCTCCGCGTCGGACAAGGCTTCCATGGCCGGCTCCAGCGCATTGATCTGGCGAACGATCTTTTGATATTGCTTGATCAGCCGCTGATTGCGGCTACCGAAAATCTTGGTCAGAAATGACATGCTAGAGTTTTAATAGTAATGGTCGCGGCAAGACTCCAATTTCAGCTTCGCAGCCTTAACCAGCGGAAATTGGGACGAAGTAAAACGAAAAACCGTGCAAAACAGCTAAAAGCCTTGGATTTTAGCATGGCAGACAGTCCAAATATGGGCTGCGCGGCAGGAAACAAGTGGGTAAAGCCGGAGAACTAGCGTGGAAGCGTAGCGGGACGGCTGAGGTTGGCTGCAACCGTGGTCAGCTTGGGCGCTTCGTTTTCGGCCAGCAAGGCGCGCGCCTGCTCTGCGCCGGCCGAGAGGAATTTGTGCGGGTCCTGCTGCATGCCCTTGACCAACACTTCAAAATGCAAATGGGCGCCCGTGGAGCGCCCGGTGGAGCCGATGTCGGCCACATGCTGGCCGCGCCGCACGATGTCGCCCACATTGACCAGGATCTTCGAGGTATGGGCATAACGCGTCACGATATTGTTGCCGTGATCGATCTCTAGCATGTTGCCGTATTCGTGGTGGTACTCGGAGGCGATCACGACCCCGCCCGCCGCCGCCACGATGGGCGTGCCCACCGGCCCGGGAAAGTCGATGCCTTCGTGAAAGGCCGAGCGGCCGGTGAAAGGGTCGGTGCGCCAGCCGAAGCCGGAAGCATTGTAGGTGACATTAACCGGCTGCACCGTCGGCAACAGGCGCGATTTGACGTTATATGTCATCAACGTGGTTTCAACCACGTTCAAATAATCGGACCGATGTTCGATATCGAGTTCCAGCCCGTCGAGCTGCTTTTGCATGCTTTCCATGCTCAGGTCAGGCTGGATCTTTTCATCGGGGTGCGCCTGCTGGTTTTGCTGGATCGGCGGCGCGGAAGAACTATTGCTATCGGCAGCCGGTGCCGGTGCCTTCTTGAAGTTGAACTCTTCGGGCTTGACCCCTGCCAAACCTTGGACGCGTTCGCCGACGGCGTCGAGGCGCATCATGCGTGCCTGCAATTCGCCGACGCGGGCCGCGATGGCTGCAAGGTTTTCTTTGACGTATTTATCTTTCTTGCCAGCGTCGTCGCCGGAGGTTGCCGCGACATCGCCCATGAAAGGCAAATTATTGTGGCGGGCGAGATAGGAAATGAGATACGCGCAAAGGGTAACCGCCACCGCCAGTCCCGCACAACCGAGCAGCAGATGGCGGACCGTCAAGGTCAGCGGTGCAGAGCGCGGACGCAGCAGAATGATTTGCATGCATACCCCTTATAAGATAAGGTTCTACGATGACAAGACCCGCATCGTTTATC
>DASVYZ010000073.1:0-2871 GCA_036391935.1 Burkholderiaceae bacterium
AGCAACGTCATCGCCTGGGACTACACCGTACCAAGCCAATGGTTCGGCGGCAGCGTCGAATCGCGCCAGGCGCACGATATGAGCAACTTCAGGAACGGCAACGTCAAGCTCAAAATCAAGATTCCGGCTAACGTGTCCTTCCGGATCGGCGTGCAGGATACCTACACCAACCAGAATTCGGTGCTCTTCCCCGCCAATGCCACCACCTACGGCATGGTGCGCAACGGCGACTGGGCCAGCGCCACCATTCCCGTGGCCGACCTGGCCAGCAGCAAGATCGCGCTGCAATCGATGCTGGACTTGTTCCAGATTTTCAGCGATTCGAACAACCTGCCGGCGGCGCCGTTCCAGTTTGCCGTGGACGATATCGTCTGGGATAGTGGCGTACCGACACCGACACCCACGCCGACACCTACCCCGACTCCCACTCCTACCCCAACTCCGACGCCCACACCGACTCCAACCCCGGCGCCAGCCACGGTAACCGTCAGCGAACCCACAGTCACCACGCTGCAGTTCTCGATCAACTCGTCGAGCTGGGCCGACGTGCACTATACCGTCAACGCCAACGTGCAGCAAAACATCCGCATGACCCAGGCCAACGGCGTCAACACCTACACCGCAGGCGGCATCAAGATCGGCGACGTGGTGCAATACAACGTCACCTATTGGGATGTCACGAAGAACTACGCCGTCGATACGCCGCTGCAAACCTACACGATGAGATAGTGCAGGTTGACGGGGTGCGTCGGAAAGGTCGCAACCGGGGTTGCGGCCTTTTTCGTTTTGCACCGCAGGCGGGCTCGCGGCCCGAATTACCCGACGTGCACGAGATGCGCGGTTAAAATAGCCGCGATTATCGACAACCGGGACACCTTGCCCATGAAATCCATCCGCCAACTGCACTTCTATCTCGGCGTATTCTTTGCCCCCGCCATCTTCTTCTTCGCCTTCAGCGGCGCACTGCAAACCTTCAACCTGCACGAAAGCGAAGACGACGGCAGCTATACCGCCCCGTCGTGGATCATGACGATCGCCTCGATCCACAAAGACCAGCGCCTGCCCAGGCCGCACAAGCACGAGCACGAGCCTCCCGCTGCCGCGCCGGCCGAGGCGGCGCCCGCCGGTTCATCCGCCGCCCCCGCCGAACCGCCGCACGAGGAAGGCCAGGGCCAAGCCCACTCGTCGTTCCCGCTCAAATGCTTCGTCCTGCTGCTGGCGCTCGGCCTCATGACCAGCGCCGCCCTAGGCATTTATATTGCGCTGCAAGGCCGGAACAACCGCAACATGACATGGATCATGCTGGGCGCCGGCCTGCTGGTGCCGGTGGGGCTGTTGTTGCTCTGAACGAGGCACGGCCCTTTCGCACCGGTTGGGCCGCTTGCTCTATACTGACTATTCTCTTGCCAATCCTTCACAAGCGAGCCGACCATGAACCCGATCCGCCCCATGCGCCTGATGCTGCTGTCATTGCTGGCCGTCTCCAGCCTGGCCTGCGCCTTCTCCTTCAGCGACTTGAGCAACCAGGAAGCCGGCAGCGGCTTGCGCGCCGCGCTCGACAAGGGCGCCACCGTGGCGGTCAACCAGTTGGGCGTGCAAAACGGCTTCCTATCGAATGAGGAAGTCAAGATCCACCTGCCTTCTGTTCTGGAAAAGGCCAAACCCCTGCTCAGGTTAGCCGGCAAGGGGCCTGAACTCGACGAGCTTGAAGTGCAGATGAATCATGCCGCCGAAACCGCCGTTCCCATGGCCAAGTCCTTGCTGGTGGAAGCGGTGCGCAAGATGTCCATCGACGACGCCAAGCGTATCCTCACCGGCGGCGACACCTCCGTGACCGACTTCTTCCGCGAGAAGACCTCGGCCGACCTGTACGTGAAATTCCTGCCCACGGTCAAGGGCGTAACCGACCGCGTCGGCCTGGCGCGCCGCTACGACGACATCATGGAACGCGCCGGCCGTTTCGGCGGCGTGCCCGACGAGGAAAAGACCGTGGAAGCCTATGTCACGGCGCGCGCGCTCGACGGCTTATATCATATGATCGCCGAGGAGGAAAAGAAGATCCGGCAGGATCCGATCGGCAGCGGCAGCAAGGCGATTGAGAAGGTGTTTGGATTGTTGCGGCAGTGAACGACAATGCGGGGCCGCTATGGTCGAAATGCGAGGGCGGTCCAACAACCATATCCGCTTCGCCGACGGCGATTTTAACAATCCCGCAATGTCGCCTTTATTTCAATGCGAGGCACAAACCTTGCGGGAGGCGCTGGACAGGTACTGCCGGAAATTCCGAGCCATGGTGCGCCCCTATTCTCCAGAACCGTCGGCCCCGCCATTCGAAGATGGGCGGCGCCAGGCAATGATATACGACGATCCGCAATCCCGATTCCGCGATGTACTCGTCGTCTTCTTCATTGCGCGTCAGGGTAAATTTACCAACGACTGCTTCAGCACGAACTTTCCTTTGCTTCCTGGCCTTCAGTCGTAGAAGTAGTACCGCGCCGTATAAGCCACGCGGGCCTCGCTGCCCGCATGCGCGGAGTCGCACCCGCCATCCGGCGCCTTGCCGCCCACGGTGTCGAGGCGCTGCAGGCCGGCGGTTTTGCCGAATATGCCTGGGCCGGAATTGGATTTCGCGCTGAGCAGCAGCCAGGCGATCGCCTTCGGGTCCGGCCCTTTGTCGCTGGCGGCCACCTGGCCGACTACCTTGCTGCCGTCATTGCCTTCCCAAGTCGGCCCCGCGTAATGCTTGCCGATCAGCTTGCCGTCCGCGTCGAACAGATCGGCCTCAGGCGCCTTGAAGTTCCACACGTAGTTTGCGGCATTGTTTTTATCAGGGCCGCAAGTATAAATCTGCACGCCCTTGGCTTTGGCCAC
>DASVYZ010000074.1:0-5179 GCA_036391935.1 Burkholderiaceae bacterium
GGCGCGCCGCGCCTTGCACTGCATCCCTTTTCGCTCGAACGTGCATGCCAAACAGATCATAAACAGGCTCTAAGGAGTCGAAGCGAAAAAATGGCTGGGCGAGCACAGATTTTGCTGATTTTTGTGTCAATAGCGGGACGATTGACCAAAAATCGGTGAAATATGGGCCGGCCAGGCATTTTTGCAGCCGATTTCCCTTAGACAGGCTGCCAGCTCATTGCAGCCGGTTCTGCAAGGGACGCATGCCGCGCGAATGCACCACGCGCGGATAGTCGCAATCGGCCATGGGCACGACGATATCCCCCTTGCGCCCGATTTCGAAGATCCAGTTGTCGCCGAACTCGAACGAATAGTAGAGCTTGCGCTTGGTCTTGCACAGGAAAATCTGGTCGATCGATGCCGTGAAGGCCGATTCGCCTTCGCCATGCCATTGGCCGTTGCGCTTGAACCAGAGCTTTTTGCCGCGTATGCTGGAAGCGACATAGCAGTCATGGATCTTCTCGTCGCTGAAGCCGGTCAATTGCTTGACCAAGCCGTGCAGCGATGCCAATTGCATGTCGCAGGGCACTTCGATGACGCGCTGAAATTTTTCGCCTGGATAGCCGCCGCCCACGTAGTCGATGGACAGAGTGTAGAGGCCGTGTGCGCTCGAGGCGGGTTGCAAAGCGGATTGCGCTTTGATCATGGATATCGGATGTTGATTGTGGTTCATGGTTTTTCCTTCCGCGCCGTTGCGGTGATTGCCATACCTGACTCGGGCGGCTCGCCAGCCTCGCTCTTGCAATCCGTTTTGCAAGAATTTGGTGCAGGCGGCTCACTCGAACAGGGAATCTTTCCGTGCGCCCATTTTGTGAACGGGCGTACACAGGTGTCTATGCAAAATTGATGCCTGACCGCAAGATTGTGGTTTGCCCTATAATTTGCGGGAGTTGCCGAGCAAGTGCTTGGTTGAAATAATGACGCGGAGATTGATAAATGAGCAACAAGGTGTACGTCAGCGGCGTGGGCATGATTCCCTTTTCCAAACCCGGAGCAAGCGAGCCCTATCACGTGATGGGTATGGAAGCAGCCAGGATGGCCTTGCAGGATGCCGGTCTGGGCTACGACGACGTCAACCAGGCTTATGTCGGCTATGTTTATGGCGATTCCACCAGCGGGCAAAAGGCGCTCTACGCGGTCGGCATGAGCGGCATCCCTATCGTCAACGTCAACAATAATTGTTCGACCGGTTCCACCGCATTGTTCCTGGCACGCCAGGCGGTGGCCAGCGGCGCGGCCGATTGCGTGCTGGTGCTGGGTTTTGAGCAGATGAAGCCCGGTGCGCTCGCCTCCGTGTTCGATGACCGGCCCAGCCCGTTCGACGATTTCGATGCCGCCACCGACAAGCTGGTCGGCAAGCCCGAGATTCCGTTGGCGCTGCGCTACTTCGGCGGCGCGGGTTTGTCGCACATGAACAAGTATGGCACCAGGCTGGAAACCTTCGCGAAGATACGCGCCAAGGCCAGCCGCCATGCGGCGAACAACCCCCTGGCCCTGTTCCGCAAAGTCCTCACGCAGCAGGACGTGATGGATGCGCCGGTGATCTGGCCCGGCGTGATGACGCGCCTGATGGCTTGCCCGCCGACTTGCGGCGCGGCAGCCGCCGTGCTGGTGTCGGAATCATTTGCCAAGGCGCGCGGGCTCGATACCCGTGTCTACATCGCCGCGCAATCGATGACGACCGACAAGCCCGGGACTTTCGACTCGGACGACATGATGCAAGTGGTCGGCTACGGCATGGCCAGGGAAGCGGCGCGCCAGGTGTACGAAGCGTCCGGCATCGGCCCCGATGAGGTGCAGGTGGTGGAATTGCACGATTGCTTCGCGCAAAATGAATTGATCAGCTACGAAGCGCTGGACCTGTGCCCGGAAGGCGGGGCGGAGAAATTCGTCGAGGATGGCGACAATACCTATGGCGGACGCGTGGTGACCAATCCCTCGGGAGGCTTGTTGTCCAAGGGGCATCCGCTCGGCGCGACCGGCCTCGCGCAATGCTTCGAGTTGACGCACCAGTTGCGCGGCACGGCCGGCGAACGGCTGGTGCCCGGCGCACGCAATGCCTTGCAACACAATCTCGGTCTCGGCGGAGCTTGCGTCGTGACCATGTACCGAGCGAGTTAGGAGGATGCGATGAGCGGGAAACTGGATGGCAAGGTCGCCTTGATTTCGGGCTCGGGACGCGGCATCGGGCGCTCGATCGCCTTGAAGCTTGCCGGCGAGGGGGCGCGCGTCGTGATCAACGATCTCGACGAGGCGCCGGCGCAGGAGGTGGCGCAGGAAATCATGCGAGCCGGCGGCACTGCGGTGGTCTGCGCCGGCAATGTCACGGCGCCTGACTTCGGCGAGCGCTTCGTCCAGACCGCCGTCGACCATTTCGGCGGGCTCGACATTATCGTCAACAATGCCGGCTACACCTGGGACAACGTGATCCAGAAGATGAGCGACGAGCAGTGGTACGCCATCATGGACGTGCACCTGACGGCGCCATTCCGCATCCTGCGTGCAGCCCAGCCGGTGATACGGGCGCTGCACAAGGCGGAACTGGAAAAGGGCGCGCTGGCATCGCGCAAGATCGTCAACGTTTCTTCACTGGCCGGCACCGGCGGCAACGCAGGGCAGATCAATTATTCGAGCGCCAAGGCCGGCATCATGGGCATGACCATGACCCTGGCCAAGGAATGGGGGCGCATGAACGTCAACGTCAATTGCGTGGCGTTCGGCTTCATCAAGACGCGCCTGACCGAGGCCACGGCCGGCGACAACGTTTCGATTAACATCGCGGGGCGCGACATCAAGGTCGGCGTCAATCCCGAACTCGTGGCCATGGTCGAGCGCCAGATTCCCTTGGGCCGCACCGGCACGCCGGAGGAAGCGGCCGGTGCGGTCTATCTGCTCTGCATACCGGAATCCGATTACATCAGCGGCCAAACCTTGATCTGCGGCGGCGGGCTCGTCGCGTGAAGCGCACCGTGAAATCCTTGCTCCTGGCCGGTATGGTTGTCGCTTTCGCGGTACAGGCGGCCGACTCCGGCATCGAAGCCTTCAACAAGGCCTTGTCCGACGCCACCACGCGCATGGACAATGCCGCCACGATGGCGTTGTGGGATGACGAAGGCGCAAGCCTCCTGCCCTCGACCGGACCCATCCTCGGCAAGAAGGCGATCGCCGGATTCCTCGATAAGGTTGCCAGCCAATATCCCGGCGCCCACATGAAATCGTTCGAGATGCAATGCAGCGGCATCGAACAGAGCGGCGACTGGGCCAGCGAATGGTGCGACGAGCATCAAGTCGTCGATCTCGGCAACGGCAAGCCGCCGTTCGACGGGCATGGCAGGATGCTGTTGGTGCTGCATCGCGGCGCCGAGGGCAAGTGGCGCTTGCGCCGCGAGATGTGGCAGCCAAATTAGGCTAGTGTCCCGAGTCATTAATTCGTTACTTAAATATGGCGAGAATCAACGCGATCCGGTGTCACAAATGCTCGCAAGGCTCCAGCCTTGCTGTGCTTTGTTCCTTGTCTCGCGCCGATTTCGCCACATTTAAATGTGTAACGAATTAACGACTCAGAACACTAGATCACCTTCCCCGGATTCATCAAGTTCGCCGGATCGAGCGCCTGCTTGATCGCCCGCATCATTCCCAGTTCCACCTCGCTCTTGTAGCGCACGATTTCGCCGCGCTTCAAGGCCCCGAGACCATGCTCGGCCGAGATCGAACCGTTGAAGCGGTTCACGCTGTCGTGCACCACGCGGTTGATGTCTTCCTGGCGCACGATGAATTCCAGATCGGAACCGCCTTCCGGCGGCGACACGTTGTAGTGCAGGTTGCCGTCGCCGAGGTGGCCGAAGGTCACCAGGCGGCAGCCGGGGAAGGCTTCTTGCAGCAGCGCATCGGTGACGTGGATGTATTCGCCTATGCGTGCAATCGGGACGGAAATGTCGTGCTTGACGTTCTTCCCTTCTTCGGCTTGCGCCAGCGGAATGTGTTCGCGCAGATTCCACAGCGCCTTGGATTGCGCGATGGACGAAGCCAGCACTGCGTCGAGGATGATTTCCTGCTCCAGCGCGGTTTCGATCAATTTCTCCAGCATCGCCGTCGCATGCTCTTCCGATTCGCTGTCGGACAATTCGAGCAGCACATATTGCGGATGTTCTTCATTGAACGGTTGACGCATATGCGGGTAGTGCTTGGCCACGAGCTGCAGGCAGAAGGCCGACATCAGTTCGAAGCCGGTCAGGCTGGCGCCGCAGTGGCTTTGCGCCAGCGTCAGCAATTGCAGCGCGGCGTCCGGCGAGGGCAGGGCGACCAGCGCGGTCAATTCGGCCTTCGGTTGCGGGAACAGTTTCAGCACGGCCGCCGTGATGATGCCCAGCGTGCCTTCAGCGCCGATGAAGAGGTCGCGCAAGTCGTAACCGGTGTTGTCCTTGCGCAGGCCGCGCAAGCCGTCCCATACCTCGCCCTGTGCCGTGACGACTTCCAGGCCCAGGCATAGTTCGCGCGTATTGCCGTAGCGCAGAACGGCGGTGCCGCCGGCATTGGTCGAAAGATTGCCGCCTATGGTGCAACTGCCTTCCGCCGCGAGCGAGAGCGGGAACAGCCGGCCGGCTTCCTGCGCTGCATTCTGGATGTTTTCCAGGATGCAGCCGGCTTCAACGGTCATGGTGTTGTTGACCGTATCGATGGCGCGCACACGGTTCATGCGCTGCAGCGACAGCACCACGGCGCGGCCCGAGTCATCCGGCACACTGCCCAATACCAGGCCGGTGTTGCCGCCTTGCGGCACGATGGGCACGTTGTGTTCATTGCATAGCTTGACCAGGGCTGCGACTTCGGCCGTCGAACCGGGCTTGACGATGGCGCAAGCCTTGCCGGTGAAACGCCGGCGCCAATCGGTCAGGAAGGGGGCCATGTCGGCGGAATCGGTGATGACGTAGTTGCTGCCGACGGCGGCGCGGCATTGTTCGAGAAACGTGTTCATGGCGAGGGAGGAAAAGAATTACTTGGAAGCTTTGTCGATGGCTTGCTTGGCCAATTTCTTGGCGGCCCGCTTATAGGGGCGCAAATAAGCCAGCACGCAAAAGAAGAACAGGCAGGAGAGGGCAAGCTCGCCCCAGGCCAGCATGGCCGAGCGGCCGGGGTCGCT
>DASVYZ010000075.1:0-10093 GCA_036391935.1 Burkholderiaceae bacterium
GACTGGATGGCCGATTGGGACGTGGTGCGGGCCGACAAGGCCGGCATGGTGTACTTTCATTTGTTGCAACGCAAAAAGCCCGCTTGAATTTCAGGCATAATGCAACATTCATTGTGGTGCGCAATGCGGTACGCATGCACCGGTTCGGCGCACGCGGCCGATATCTTGTGGAGTCGTCATGGTAATTGCCATCTATCCCGGTACCTTCGATCCGTTGACGCGCGGGCATGAAGACCTGGTGCGCCGCGCTTCCGGCCTGTTCGACAAGCTCGTCGTGGGCGTGGCCGACAGCAAGGCCAAGCGGCCTTTCTTCACGCTGGAAGAACGCCTGACCATCGCCAACGAAGTCTTGGGGCATTATCCCAACGTGCAGGTGGAAAGCTTTTCCGGCCTGCTCAAGGATTTCGTGCGCGAACACGATGCGCGCGTGATCGTGCGCGGCTTGCGTGCGGTGTCGGACTTCGAATACGAATTCCAGATGGCCGGCATGAACCGCTACCTGCTGCCCGATGTCGAGACCTTGTTCCTCACGCCCTCGGACCAGTATCAATTCATTTCGGGCACCATCGTGCGCGAAATCGCCGTACTCGGCGGCGACGTCTCCAAGTTCGTCTTCCCCTCTGTGGAAAACTGGCTCAAGAAGAAAATCGCCGAGGGGCAGGAGTAATTCAGTGGGTACCTCCAAAATCGTAGCGAGCGAGTCGAGGTTGCGCCGAGAAGCGCAGCCGTACGAAGGTACAGCGAGCATCGCAGGCCCGAGACCGGCTCGCGCAGTGGATTTGTGAGGCGCCCAGATGGCTTTAATGATCACCGATGATTGCATCAATTGCGACGTCTGCGAACCGGAATGCCCCAACGATGCGATTTATATGGGGCCGGAAATCTACGAGATCGATCCGAACAAGTGCACCGAATGCGTCGGCCATTTCAACGAGCCGCAATGCCAGCAAGTGTGCCCGGTTGCCTGCATTCCTTTCAATCCCGAATGGCGCGAAACGAAGGACGAGCTGCAAGCCAAGTACGAACGGCTGACCGCAGCTAAGCCTTGAAGATTTCCACGCGGTTGCGCCCATTCGCCTTGGCCCCATACAGCGCGTGATCGGCGTCGGCAATCAGGCGTTGCCCCGCGGCGCCCACCGGCAAACCGGATAGATGGGCACCGAGATTTGCCACCCCGATCGAGATCGTCACGCGCCGCTCTTCCCCGGCAAATACGAAAGGCTTGTCGCCGATGCCGGCGCGTATGCGTTCGGCCACATTTTGCGCGTGAGCCGGCGGCGTATCGGGCAAGAGCGCGATGAATTCCTCGCCGCCGTGGCGGCCGAGCGTGTCGGACAGTCTCAGTTCGGCCTTGATGCGTTGGGCCGCTTCGCGCAAGACCTCGTCGCCGCACTGGTGGCCGAAGCCGTCGTTGATTTTCTTGAAGTGATCGATGTCGAGATAGAGGCAGGATAGCGAGCCGGTATGGCGCCGGCTGCGGCCCACTTCCTCGATCAGGCGCGTTTCGACATAGCGCCGGTTGTTCACGCCCGTCAGCGGGTCCATCAAGCCGAGATGCTTTAGTCGCTCGATATTGAGCACGTTTTCCAGGCAGACCGCGACGATGGCCGTCATGTGTTCGAGGAAATCGGTCGCCATGCCGCGCGCGAAGCGCCCATCCTGACAACTGCCCAGGCCGAGCATGCCCAGCAGCCGGTCTTGCCGGCGCAACGGCAGCAGCGCGACCGAGGTCGGCGTCAAGACCTGTTCCGGGAAGATGCAGGCCATGTTTTCTTCATCGTACACCCCCAGCTCGGGCCGAGCCAGGTCGCGCAACAGGCCGAGTGCCGCGGCATGGTCGAAGAACAGCAGGCTGGGGAATTCGTCCAGCCCCACGCCGAGGTCTTGCAGGATATGGCGGATTTCATAGTCGGCGTCGATCAAGGCCAGCGTCACGACGTCGAGCTTGGATGGCGCTGCCAGGTATTCGAAGATATTGTCGATCAGCTGCAGGAAACTGGCGGCGCCGATGAACTTGAGGTCGATTTCCTGGTGCCGCCGCAGGATGTCTTCATTGCGCCGCGCCTCGCCCAGCAATTGCGCCAATTGACGCCGCAGCCGCTCGGTTTCGGCGTTTTCCATGTCAGAACGCGATCTCGACTTCCGCGGTTTGCCCGATGCGCAGCACGCTATGCTCGCCCTCGGTCAGGATCGCATTCATGCCGAAGGTGATGCCGCCGTCGACGATCGGATTGACGCGGTAGGTCTGCAAGACATCGAGCGGATCGGGACCGAAGCGCCCGGTTTCCTGGTCGATCGAGGGCATGGGGCAGCGCGCGCAAGGCTTGACCGGCTGCAGGCAGGCTTTGCCTATCCGTATCGCCGCGGCATAGTCTTCCTCGAAGGCTTCGATACCGTCTATCACGAGGTTGGGGCGGAAACGGTTCATCGGCAGCGCCGCGCGCCCGCGTGCGGCGAGTCTCTGGTTGAGGTCGGCCAGCGAAGCCTCGGACACCACGAGCATGGGGAAGCCGTCGGAAAACAAGGTCGGCACCTCACGCTCGCCGGTCCATTTGCCGCTCGCCAGCCGCCGCGCCGCCGGATGGAAGCGCGCCAGCCGGCAAGTTGTGCCGAGTGCGCGCGAAAACCAATCGGCTGCTTCGCTGCCGCAATCCCAGGCCCGCACCACGTCGTCCCATACGCGAGCGTCCATCGTCGCGGCATGGGCCAGCGGAGCGGTATCGATGGGGAGCCGTAGCAAGGGCAGGCCGGGCGCGCTCAAATCGACCGCATCATCCGCGATGCGCGGCACGATCAAGGCCATCCCCGGCAATTCGCGTTGCGTCAGCAGGTTGCCGTTTGCATCGACCACCATCCATTCGCGGTCGCGCACGCCGCCGTAAGACAGTCCGTAAGCGGTCACCTCGGCCTGCGTCAGTGCGATGCCGGCGCAGGATTTGATGGGGTAGAGTGTGAGCGCGCTTAGGGTCGGCACCGACAGGCTTCCCGATTCTAGACGTTGAACAGGAAATTCAATACGTCGCCATCCTTCACCACATACTCCTTGCCTTCCGCGCGCATCTTGCCCGCTTCCTTGGCGCCCTGCTCGCCCTTGTAGGCGATGAAGTCGTCGAAGGAAATCGTCTGGGCGCGGATGAAGCCGCGTTCGAAGTCGGTATGGATCACGCCGGCAGCTTGCGGTGCGGTGTCGCCCTTGTGGATGGTCCAGGCGCGCACTTCCTTGACGCCGGCGGTGAAGTAGGTTTGCAGCCCGAGCAAGTCGTAGCCGGCGCGGATCAAACGGTTCAAGCCCGGTTCTTCCATGCCCATGTCGGCCAGGAATTCGGCCTTGTCGGCTTCGTCCATGTCGGCGATTTCGGCTTCGATGGCGGCGCAGATCGCCACCACGGGCGCATTTTGCGACTTGGCATAGGCGGTCAACTGGTCGAGCAGCGGATTGTCATGGAAGCCGTCGTCGGCCACGTTGGCCACGTACATGGCGGGCTTGGCCGTGATCAGGCACAGCGGCTTGATCAGCGCCATTTCCTCGGCATCGAGGCCCACGGAACGCACCGGCTTGGCTTCGTTCAGATGCGGCACCAGGCGTTCCAGCAGGGCGACCAGCTTGGCCGCATCCTTGTCGCCCGATTTGGCCTTTTTGTTTTCGCGCTGGATGGCCTTTTCCACGCCGGCCAGGTCGGCCAGGGCCAGTTCGGTCTGGATCACTTCGATGTCGTCGAGCGGGCTGATGCGGCCGGCCACGTGCACCACGTTCGGGTCTTCGAAGCAGCGCACCACGTTGACGATGGCATCGGTCTCGCGGATGTGGGCCAGGAACTGGTTGCCCAGGCCCTCGCCCTTGGATGCCCCCGCCACCAGGCCGGCGATGTCGACGAATTCCACCGTGGTTGGCACGATCTTTTGCGGCTTGACGATGTCGGACAACGACGCCAGGCGCGGGTCAGGCACTTCGACGATGCCGACGTTGGGCTCGATCGTACAGAAGGGATAATTCTCGGCTGGAATGCCGGCCTTGGTCAGCGCGTTGAACAGGGTGGATTTGCCGACGTTGGGCAGGCCGACGATGCCGCATTGGAGACTCATGGAAAAACTTTCTCGTTCACTGGTTGGGTGCCGCCGGCACGCGATGGCGCCTGGCATGCTAATTCGTCAAGAAACCCGGGCTAACGGCACGGATTTCCGGTATTTTGCTATCCCGCCATTGTACCCTTGGCCCGGCTTGTTTTAGCCGAAATGGGGCTTGGATGCCTTTTTGCGGTAGCATTGAACGCAGGGCATGGAAGCATCCGGGAAGGCGGCGCTGCAAGACATGGACATCGAGAAATTTGCGCTCGGAGAAGAAGTCGCGCGGCTTGAGGCGGAACTTGAGGCCGCAACCGGCCCCGTTCGCCTGGGCTTGCTCTTGCCCCTTGCCTGGTACCTGCGTCAGCGCGACACGCAACGCGCGCTGCGGCTGACGCAGGAAATCGAAAGCCTGCTCAAGCAATTTCCCCCGTCGCAGACTGAAAAAGACCGTATCGAGGCGCGCCTCCTTCTGGTGCGCGGCGAAGCCGAATGGCTGTTCGCGCGCCTGGCGTCGGCCGAGTCGCTGGCGCTGCAAGCGCTCGCGCAATTCCGCCGCCTGGGCGATGCGATAGGAAGCGCCGATGCGCATTGGCTGCTCGCCTGGATCGCGGTGGACAAGGGCCGGCTTGACTTGTGCGACGCTGAACTCGAAGCGGCCGAGGCCGATGCCCTGGCCGGCGGCGATCCGGTGCGTGCGGGTATCGCGCAAGCCGCCATTGCGCGCTGGGCCGTGCTGCGCAATCTGAGGGCCGCGGCGGAGCGCTGGGGCGGGGTATTCCGCGCCGATCCGCGGATCCCGCATCCGGCCTATCTGGCCTGGCGCAGCGACGTGCTCGGCATGATCGCCCACTATTCGAGCGATTTCGGCGAGGCCGCCATTCAGTTGATGCGCGAGTTCGACGAGTCGCTTGCAACGGGCCAAATCCGCACCGCCATCATCGCGGCAACCAATATCGCGGAAGGCTTCGACCGCCTGAACGACCACACGGTGGCGCTCGAATGGACCCAGCGCGGCCTCGATATCGCACGGCCTACGGGGTGGCCGCGCAGCATCGGCGCCTGCCTGATGCACATGGCCCAGACGCTGCGCTATGCCGGGCGTTTCGATGCGGCACAGGACATGCTGCGGGAAGCGCTCGACACGCTGGCGCCGCTGTCCGGTTCGCGCACCTATGCCATCGCCCTGCAATACATGGGCGATCTGGCGCTGGACCGCCAGGATTACCAGGGCGCGCTCGATACCTTCCGCCATCTCGGCGAGCGCGCCGCGGCATTGTGCCAAACCGATTTCCAGATCGATTCGCAGCGCGGCCAGGCGCATGCCCTGTCTTACCTGAGTCAACCCGAAGACGCCTTGCAAGCCGCACATGCCGCGCTGACCCTGGCCGAAGAGCAGGGCGACGCCTCGCGCCAGATCGAAACCCTGAAGGTTCTGGCCAGCATACGCGCGCGCCATCCGGAATCGACGCTGGACCGCAATACGCCCCTGCATTACCTGCAGCTTGCCTTGCAAACGGCGCAAACCATCGCCGGCTATACCGTGCCGAGTGAATTGTACGACGCGCTCTCCCGCGAATACGCTAGCCTGGGCGATTTCCAGCATGCCTATGCCATGTCGCTGCAAGCCATTACGGCGCGCGAAAAGACGCATGGACAGGAAGCCACCAACCGTGCCGTGGCCATGCAGGTGATGTATCAGACGGCGCGCGCCAAGGCCGAAGGCGAATACCTGCGCGAGCTGGCGGCGGCCGAAGCCCAGCGCGCCGAATTGCTGCAACAAACCAGCGTCACTCTCGAGCGCCTGGGCGACATCGGGCGCGAGATCACGGCCCACCTCGATACGCAAGCCGTATTCGAGACCATCAACCGGCACGTGCACGGCCTGCTACAGGTCAACGATTTCGCCATTTACCTCTGCACCGACGATGGCATGGCGCTCGACTTGATATTCGGCATCGAGGAAGGCAAGCGGCTGGAGCGGCACAAGGTGCCGATCGATGATCCGGACGCCGTTTCGGCGCGTTGCGTGCGCGAACGGCGTGAAATCATGGCCGACTGGGGCGAGACCGAACGCCCACCCAATTACATGCCCGATACGCTGGTGACGCAAAGCGCGCTGTTCGCGCCGCTGATCGTGGGCGAGCGCATGCTGGGTGTGATGACGGTGCAATCGACGCGCCGTTTCGCTTATGCCGAGCGTGACCGCCTGATTTTCCGCACGCTATGCGCCTACGGCGCAATCGCGCTCGATAATGCCGACGCCTATCGCCGCCTGCAGGATGCGCAGGAACAGTTGGTCTCGCGTGAAAAGCTCGCCGCGCTCGGCTCGCTCGTGGCCGGCGTGGCGCACGAATTGAATACGCCGATCGGCAACAGCCTCATGATGACTTCCACCATGCTGGCCAAGACCGATGAACTGACCAGGAACCTGAAGCAGGGCGCCATACGCCGCACCGATCTCGACAATTACCTGGCGCAGGCGCACGAAGCCTCGACGCTCATCATGCGCAGCCTGAACAACGCTGCCGACCTGGTGCAGAGTTTCAAGCAGGTCGCCGTCGACCAGACCACGGCGCAGCGCCGCCAGTTCGATTTGCAGCAGGTATGCCACGAGATCGTCGCGACGGTCAAAAACCAGGTCAAGCGTTTCGGCCACACGGTAGAGTTCGACGTGCCCGAAGGCATACGGATGGACAGCTACCCGGGCCCGCTGGGCCAGGTGATCAGCAACTTCATCAACAATGCCTTGCTGCATGCATTCGAGGATCGCAAAGGCGGGTTGATCAGGCTGTCGGCCAGGCAGGTGGCCGGTTCGCGCGTACAGATCCAGTTCAAGGATGACGGCGTCGGGATCAAGGAAGAGCACTTGAAGCGCATCTTCGATCCGTTTTTCACGACCAAGATGGGGCAGGGCGGCAGCGGCCTCGGCTTGTCGATCAGCTACAACATCGTCACGTCGATATTGAACGGCCAGATCGTGGTGCAGAGCGTGGAAGGCCAGGGGTCGACCTTCACGCTCGATCTGCCGCTGGTGGCGCCGGCGCGCGCCAACGACAGCGACTTCCTCGGCGACGGCTTCGCTTAGGCGAGCGCCTTCTCGCCGAATACGAACGAGGCTTCCCGTATCAAGCCATCCCGGACGCGGTAGATGCAAATCAGGCGTATCGTGCCGCGGCCCTCGGGGAAGTTGCGCGTGACTTCTTCATGGTCAATCACGACCTCGTCCAACACGCTGCGTGACAGCAGCTTGGCGTGGAGGTCGGGTTCCTGGAAACGCGGCGCGCTGCGCGTGCGGATTTGTTCATGTCCGTCGGCCAGGAGCGTGGCCGGGAATTCATACTGCCTGGCATCCGGGGCATACGTCGCCAGCCAGGCTTCGAGGTCCTTGGCGTTGTAGGCGTCGAGTTGGCGTTGGACGAGGCCTTCAGGTGTGATGTGGCTCATGACTTCATAAGGGCAGGATTTTGCCGGTATCGGGACGATCGACGAAGGCGGCGAACTCGTCGCGCAGATGCTGTGCCTGCCCTATTGCCCGTTGCCAGTCGCGGATGCGCGCATCGTGGTCGAGTCCGTAGAGGTGAAAGTCCTTGCGGTCGAGCAGCTTGCCATGCGGCAGGGTGGCGAGGAAGGCCGGCGAGGGCGAAAGCAGCAGGACATTGTCGTACCAGTCGCTGCGTCCCTTGGACAAGCTGTGGCGCCACGGCATGGCCTTGTCGAGCCAGCCCGGCACGATGCGCGGCCCGAAATGCGGGTAAAGCACCAAGCCCGGTTCGGTTTCGCTGTGCAGCTTGTAATAGGGGAAGGACAGGTGGTAGTCGATCAAGCCGCCGTCCCAGTAAGTGCCCCGCGGCGCACCGGCTATGCCGGTCACGGGCGGCATCACCATGGGCAGCGTCCCTGAGGACAGCAGGGCCTGCGCCAGATTGGTTGGCGACAGCGTGGCGAAGCGGTTGCTGAACTCGTCGAAGCCGGGCTTGAGCCAAGCCAGCTCGTCGCGCGCATCGCCGATCACGACGCGTTCCAGGTGGCCGGCCAGGCGTTTGCGCCCCAAGGTGTTCGACACGGTGGCGCCGGCAAAGCCGAGCGCGACGGCGCTCTTGCGTTTCGGCTCGCTCAACAGGCCCAACCCGCGCACGGCCAGGATATGCAGGCGGAAATGCGGATTGCCGACGATTTCCGCTTCATGCCCGCCCATGAAATCGTCCAGCAACCGCAGGCACATGTCGCGAATCAGTTCGGGCGAGGGGTCTTTCGGATAACGCTGCCCGGCGTAGTGATCGCCCAGGCGCTTGAAGGCGGCAGCCGGATCGGCATGACAGGCGGCTGCCATGCGCCAGGCGCCGATCGAGGCGCCGATCAGGCTGCGCACGCGCGGCGCGGAAGGCAGCCAGGTGCCGAACAGCCATTGGTCGAGCGCTTGCAGGATCAAGCCCTTCGGTCCGCCGGCGGCTGCGGGAATCGCTGCAATGTCGGCCGCCCGCAAGCCGTGCGCCTTGATATGGGCCAGCGCCTTGGGGCCGGCGCGCAGCTCAAGTGCGTTCAAAGGCGTGTTCATTTATCGCGCATTCATTTGTCCGTATGCAGCTTCATGATTGCCGCATCGAACTTTCCTTCACACAGCATGGGAATCACGTCCAGCGTGCGTTCCAGGGCTTGCTCGATCAGCGTGAATTCTTCCTTGCGCGGTCGATGCAGCACGAAGTCTGCCACGTTTTGCTGCAGGTTCAAGGTGCGCGGATGGCCGATCCCGATGCGCGCGCGCCAGTATTCCTGCGTGCCCAGCGCGGCCGTGATGTCCTTCAAGCCATTGTGCCCGCCGGACGAACCGCCTTTCTTGATACGTGCCACGCCCGGTGCCAGATCGAGTTCGTCATGCACCACCAGGATCTCTTCAGGTGGAATCTTGTAAAAGCGCGCCAGGCCGCCGACCGATTGTCCCGAGCGGTTCATATAAGTTTGCGGTTCGAGCAGCCATACGTCCTCGCCGGCGATCTTGGTTTTGCCCAGCAGCGCATTCAATTTCGCTTCGCGCTGCAGGTTGCAGCGGCCTATGCCGTTGGCGATATTGTCGACCAGCCAGAAACCGGCATTGTGGCGGGTCAGTTCGTATTCCGGGCCGGGGTTACCCAACCCGACTATCAGGCGTATGGACATGGGATGAAGCGAATGGAAAGCAAATAGCGATTATCGCGTATTTGCGTAGCGTATTGCAGGCAATAAAAAACCCGCCACGGAGGCGGGTTCCTTTCGCAAATGATGCGATTACTTCTTCGGTGCAGCAGGAGCGGCGGCGGCCGGGGCGGCAGCAGCGGCGGCTTCAGCTTCGGCTTCCACCTTGCCGGCCGGGATCGAAGCGGTGGCAACGGTCGGGTTGTCGCCGTGGGCAACGATGGTCACGCCGGCGGGCAGCTTCAAGTCGTTGACGTGGATCGATTGGCCGACGTCCATGCCGGACAGGTCGACTTCGACAAACTCAGGCAGATCCTTGGGCAAGCAGGAGATATCCAGTTCGGTCAGCACGTGGCCGATCACGGCGCTGTGCAGCTTGACCGCGGGCGAGACTTCGGCGTTGGCGAAGTGCAGCGGCACCTTGACGTGGATCTTTTGCGAGGCATCGACGCGCTGGAAGTCGACGTGCAGGACGAGCTGCTTGTACGCGTGCACCTGGAAGTCGCGCAGCAGGACTTGCTCGGTCTTGCCGTCGATTTCGAGATCCAGGATGGACGAGTGGAAGGCTTCCTTCTTCAACGCGTGATACAGGGCGTTGTGGTCGAGCGCGATGCTGACGGGGGCAGTGGTGCCGCCGTAGATGATGCCAGGGGTCTGGCCGGCATTGCGCAGGCGGCGGCTCGCTCCGGACCCCTGCTCTTTGCGCGGAAATGCTACTACTTTCATGGTTTGCTCCAAATATGCAAGCTGGACTGCCTGCGGTCATGCCCCCCGCGACCAGGGGGCATCGAAAAGGGCGCAGCGTTTGTTTGCTGCGGCCCGCGTTCCTGATTCAATCCGCAAACAGCGACATCACCGA